>RFTJ01000059.1 GCA_009923495.1 Actinomycetota bacterium | reverse complement strand
CGTAGAACGGGTGGCAGTTATCCAAGTTAGTAGTGCCGTGTGTTGCGTATCTTGCGTGCCATAAGGCGTAGTCATCAGGATACTTAGCACGTGCCTCAAGGAAGCGATTAACTGCCTCGTCAGCGTTCATTGTGTGTTCGACAAGGATACGTTTCTCACTCGAGATAACGATAGCAAAGCCGAACCCGTCAGGATTATTTATCGCGGAATACATCAACTTATCACGCGAAGGTAATACGTTTGGTGGAACTACGCATAACATACACATTAGTTTTCCTCACTTTCGTAATCTCTTGGCTCATCACCGAGAGTGCTAAGCGCGATTTGCGCAAAGTTTTCGTACTTGTCTTTGTTGTCTAGCACGTAGCCCATGAAGCGTACCCACGATAACTGATTACCTTTAGGGTCTATTTTCATATCACGTGTGTACTCAATGGCAGAGTGTATGAACTCTATCGCTGATAGTATCCGTGTTGGCTTGAGTGAACCACGAAACACACGAACCTCTAACGTGTGGTCGTTTTGTGAATTGACCGCTTCATACCTGTCGGCTGTGTGTCCGAACTTAACCTTAGGTACGAGTGCGCCCTTGTCGTTAAATCGTGCGAAGGAACTGCTTCTACCTGCTATCGCACGAACTTGTTTTCCGTTGTCGTAGATAAGTTTTTGGAAACGTAATTCGTGTGCCTCATCACGCTTACCAAAATTGCGAAACGCTGTTCGAGATACGTGTACATGTAATCCACATGTACTTGTATCCCATGAACGGAAGCCGTTTACTCGTAAGAGCCTCAAGAAATCCCACTCACTCTTTTGCCATGCGTCAAGTGAGTGTGGGTGAGATACTATCTCGAAGCCATTATCAAGTGAACCATCTCGCTTGATATATACACGTGAGCCAAGCGCATTTTGTACTAACTCTGCGCCACTCTCGCAACCCCAACGAGCATTGTCCTCGACCTCTAACTCGATACCGAAGTAGTGTGTGTCAGACCCGAAAAACTTAGGGTCAGGCTTGTATGAGTAATCGTAGATAATACTATCGCTCTCA
>RFTJ01000058.1 GCA_009923495.1 Actinomycetota bacterium | reverse complement strand
GTAGCAGGTCAATCATACCATCCTTCTGGAGTAACAGGAGCAACCGGTTCTTTTTCATACCTATCTTCGACACAACAAGTAGTAGCTCCAGGAGGTATAACAGGAGGCACAGGTTCTTTTGCTTATTTAATGGTAGCAGGTCAATCATACCATCCTTCTGGAGTAACAGGAGCAACCGGTTCTTTTTCATCAGTTACTACAACAAGTGATTCAACATTTAACGGAGTACTGGTAGGTTTAGGTGGTGGTTCTCAATCCACTAATACAGTTGTAGGTAATAATACTTTAACTTCAAATACTACAGGTACAAATAATACTTCTATAGGAAATTCTTCAATGAATGATTTACAAACTGGTTCAAATAATACAGCTATAGGATCTAATAGCGGTATTACAAATCTAGTAAATGGTGAATACAATACACTTTTAGGCGCAAATACAAATGTAGCAAGTGATCCATTAAGTTATTCAACAGCAGTTGGCTATAATGCACAAATAACAAATTCTAATCAGATAATGTTAGGAGGAGACAATGGTTCAGGATTATATCCACAAGTTGTAGCACCAGGAGGTATAGTAGGAGCAACAGGTTCTTTTTCTTACCTATCTTCAACACAACAAATTTCCGCACCAGGAGGAATAACAGGAGCAAATGCGAACTTAGTTTCAGTTACTACATCGATTGATTCAGCATTTAACGGAGTACGAGTAGGTTTAGGTAATGGTTCTCAACCCAGTAATACTGTTGTAGGTTTTAATTGTTTAAATTCTAATACTACTGGTACAGATAATACCGCTGTAGGTATCAATTCTTTAAATTCAAATACTTCAGGTTATAATAATACCGCTGTAGGTTCTAATTCATTATATTTGCTAACTACAGGTATAGCTAATACTTCTATAGGAAATTCTTCAATGATGAATGGAGTTAACGGTTCATATAATACAGCTATAGGTACTAGTACATTAACAAAAGTAGAATCGCAATATAATACAGCTATAGGTTATAATAGCGCTAAGGCAAATCTAGTAAATGGTGAATATAATACACTTTTAGGTGCAAATACAAATGTAGCAAATGATCCATTAAATTATTCAACAGCACTTGGTTACAATGCACAAATAACCAGTTCTAATCAGATAATGTTAGGAGGAG
>RFTJ01000057.1 GCA_009923495.1 Actinomycetota bacterium | reverse complement strand
AGCAACGTCAGGTGGACATCTACATCGGAGCGTTGTTCTCGGGGAATACCCCTTGGCAGGGCAAGACGGACACGAAGTTCATCATCGAGCAACTGGCCAAGGCGGGCATCAAGTTAGAGCGTGAGGAGGATGCGAAGGCATAACAGATTTGGGTAATGGGTACTGGTGCTCGTGAGGTTCGAATCCTCACGGCATCGGTTAAACGAAACACGAAACATAGGAGCACGAACAATGAAAAGTTTTGCATCATTCGAAAAACAATATAAGCCGACAAAGCGTACGCCGACAGCGGACGACCCTAGCGAAGACATCCTCTTCGAAACCTACGGAGAGGACGAACAGCTAGTGCGGAAGACGAACCCGAAGCACGTCTGGACACTGCTCGACGGCGAGCACGAAACAATCATCTGTGCTGGTATGCACTTCTGCAACCGCATCAACTACATCATAACGGAGACCGCATGGGACGATAAAAACCTATGCTTCCGCTATGTCGACTAAAGGAGAACGAACAATGGACAAATCAATCTACTCACTTGCGGACATTCAAAACATCTGCGACACCCACGAATGGTCAGCACTCGTAAACATAGGCGGGGGACAAATAGAGGTGAGCGTCTACGACGATAGCGATGGCTTCGGCGTATTCACCCCCACCGAAATCGATGCGGAGACGTACACCTTTAGGTTGTATGACTGCCCATCAAAAGGAGAAAACAAATGACACAAGCCGACACACTGCGAAAGATTAGAAAGCTGACGTCATTCAAATCCGACATCGGGTTTGCAAACGTCGGACACGGAGAGGCAATCGACCTCATCGAATACGTCAACAAGCTGGCTACACAAGCCCTACAGAAAGGAAAAAAGAAAAAATGAAACGGACGATTGAAATTGAAGATACCCTCGAGGAGCGGGTGGCGAATGCCATCGAAAGCGTACAAGACGAACTCAAGTCCTACGTTGAACAGAATCCCGAGACTGAAGAGCTTCCATGTTTAAACAACGACTTGGATTACAGCGGTGCCATCCATGAAATCGTCGACGGGTCAGTTCCCATCTACACCTACGAGATCGAAACTACATGGTTCCTCCATGCAAGAGAGCTCGAAAGTGCCTACGAAAATGCGGGACTCGGCGACAACCCCCGAGAGAACAACGGCATGAGT
>RFTJ01000056.1 GCA_009923495.1 Actinomycetota bacterium | reverse complement strand
AAGTCAAGGACCAGTTTCTCGGTGATGTCGTTCAGGTCCTCGGTGCTTGACATTCCGTCGAAGAACTTGATGAACCGGGCTTGTTGCTCCACGGTCAGGTTGTCCCCTGCCTGCCATCCACCGCCCATAATGTAGTTCACCTTGCCGTTGACAATAGCGTTGTGCTTTGACGACCTGCGATAGTTGTCAAGCAGGTAGTAGGGGTATTCGTTGGCAAAGCCGTAGGTGATGTACTTGCCGGAGCGATTCTCCAGCATCACGGGGACCTTATGTTCTATCCCCAACCATTGGGTGAAGTGTTGAGTAGATTTATTACTCATAGCGTGTGAGCATTAAAACTGATGGATGAGATGGTAATCGTCCTAATACCATCAACTGAAGTTACATAGATTGAAAATTCATCATTGGTATTTGCTATCAAAAAGGTTTCCAAAACTACTTGATGGCCTTGGGTATGGCTCAAAGTAACTTGTACTTCAGATGAGCCGATTTGTACATCATTTTTGTAAATAGCCCAAAGGTAATCATCGCCATTTGCCCCCGAAAAAGTTAGATTTGCACTCACCCTAATTGCAGCGGATAGCGTCCCCGTGTAGGTGATTGATGGCCCCGCAATCGTTGCAACTCTCGAAAAGTTGTTGGTTGATAGAATGTTGTTGCCTGTTACAATCAGTAATTTGGTAGCAGTATTATTGGTCGTTACAAATGGCCTATCAGCAGCCGTAGCAACCGAAACATAGCCACGCTCGATGTCAAGCGTTGCGGTGTCTGCAAGGTCGTCGAATAGACCACCTACACGGGATGCGGTATTCGCCCCGGCAGCGGTTTCGTTGGTGATGGTTAATGCACTCGCTTGGAGTTGGCTTCGTGTTTGTACGCTCATGCGAAGGATTGGTCAAAGGTTGTATCGAATACCCTCACGCTGGATGCGAGGAAGGTGTTGTAAGTGATTGTATTGGCGTAGGTATTAAAGCCTATCGTTGCGGTTTGTAGAAAAGCCAAGCCCGTTTCAACCACCGCAAGGGCTGCTGAAACCGTGCTATTGGTATCGTAAACTTCATACTTATAGGAACCCGTTTCAAGCGACCCCACGGCAAGCGAAAATTGGTCATAGCGGTTGGTATAGTTGGAAAGGTTGGCGGATTTCAGCAGGGTGAAATCGGTCGTGGTGTTCTTGGCGATGCTCGTAAGGCGCAGGAT
>RFTJ01000055.1 GCA_009923495.1 Actinomycetota bacterium | reverse complement strand
TGGGGGTCATCGTTGGGCAGTCCTGACGCATGGACTTCCTTGACGTTGTGCCATTGGGTCATCTTCGGGTCGTAGCCCAGCAACTCGCAGGCTCGGCGGTACTCGCAGAGGGCAACGTGGTTCTGCTCCAGTTCGGCGTTGGATATGGATATCATGAGCCGCTCAAGGGCATTAGTAAGGGCTTCTGCAGGTCTTGTGGAGTAGTAGGTCATGGCGCAAAATTAACGCTATTTATGCCGAAAATTGGGAATTTATACCGCTTCGGGTGTAGGCTCATAAAAAAAAATAAAAAAAAATTGACGCAAGAGGTCGCAAAAAGGAAAACGGTTGTATCTTTGACCTACAAACCAACCACTAAACCTAAAAACCATGAACAACCAACCCAACAAATTAGAGCAAAAGATTAAGGACAGTTTTATTGCTTATTTTGATAGGCAGCCAGTACACATTAAAATAGATGGCGAATACGCCACTGTAGATGGATTTTATTGCAGAATATTAAACAATAAGACAATCCGTACAAAGCGTGGCATAACCTGGAGAAAGGATTTCTAACCAACCGAGGGGTGCGACTCGCCAACGCACATTCTTAAACCACTAAACCCCAAACCCATGAACAACCAAACCAAAGCCAAGCTGGAGGCAGCAGTTGTCACCGCTTACATCATGCTCACGACCTGCCTCGGCATAGTCGTATTCGGCAGATTCATCTACGCACTCATCACCAACTAAACCCCAAAACCATGCACAAATTCAAAACCACCAACATCAAAGGCAAGGATTACGTCGAAGTAAACCAACGCCTACTCTACTTCCGCAACGACAAAGCCTACACAGGTTGGAGCATCGAATCGGAACTCGTTGACCTGCAACCCGACCGTTGCTGCATTCGTGCCGTCATCAAGGACGCAGAAGGCCGCATCAGGGCAACAGGCCATGCTCATGAGGACCGCACCAGTTCCATGATAAACAAAACCTCCTACGTCGAGAACTGCGAAACCTCTGCCTTCGGTCGCTGCCTTGCCGCTCTTGGAATTGGAATCGAAACGAGCATCGCATCAGCCAACGAGGTGCAGATGGCCATTGCCCAGCAAGCCAACCTTGACGACTTGAGCGACCGACTTGGCTTGGTTGCGACATACGATGACCTCGACATGGCTACGCTCAAGGCTGACTTCATTAAGTTGGTCGAGCAACTCCC
>RFTJ01000054.1 GCA_009923495.1 Actinomycetota bacterium | reverse complement strand
TTCCTGCCGATGCCCTGTTCTTCCAACAAGCGGAACTGCGATACAAGAAGCAACCAATTTGGAACGGCCTGCAACTTGCACCCGTGGACACAACCTTCGCCTTCTACCATCACGAGCATTACCAACGGGTCTGCATCAGCGGTGCAAGGATGGTCGCACCTTACGAGGTCAGGCACTTGCCGTACTACATCACCAAGGAGGACATGAACGCTGACTGGGAGTTCAGGCAGTACCTCGACAAAGCCAACCACGCCAGCACCGCCAAGAAGATTGCGGATGGCCTCAACGTATTTTGACCATGCCGTTTTCGCATCCATTCTACAAAAACCGAATCGCCGAGCATATTCGTTCAGTCCTACGCCCAGATGACCGTGTCCTTGACGTGGGTGTGGGATGCGGAACATACGCTCAACTGCTTCCTGAAATCCCTATGGATGGCGTGGAGATTTACGAGCCGTATGTCCAACGCTTTGACCTTCGTGCCAAATACAAGGAACTCTTTATTGCAGACATTCGGGATTTTGATATCACGCCTTACACCTACCTGATTCTTGGCGATGTCTTTGAGCATCTAACCCTCAAGGATGCAAGGGATTTACTGAACCGAATCGGAAGCAAGAGAGCGATGATTGCCGTTCCGTACCTTTACGAGCAAGGAATATGGGAGGGCAATGTTCACGAAACGCACTACCAACCCGACCTGACCCCTGAAATCGTTGCCGCAAGGTATCCCGAATTGAACCTGATTGTCGGTGATGCGATATACGGCTATTATGTAAACTACGCGCTATGAAACTCCAAGACCTCACCATCGACCAATTCCAACGGATAGCTGCGTTGGAGTTCAGCCCTGCGCTTAACGATGCTGACAAGCGAGTTGGTGTGGAGCGGTACAAGGCTATCGTGAAGGAATGGAACGAACTGCCAGCACTCGCCTACAAACGCAAGTTCAAGGCAGGGGGCAAGTGGTGGATTCCAACGGTGTTCACGGACGAACTCACGGCAGGGCAGCTCATCGACCTCATGGATATGAACACAACGGACGAGCGCCAACTGGTGCAGAACCTACACCGCATCATGGCAACGCTGTGCAGGGAAGCGGGGTTCATGGGATGGTTCCCGAAGAAGTACGATGGGGCAGGCCATGCTGATAGGGCCGAACTGCTCAAAGCCAACGCCAAGATTGGCGATGTTTGGGGCGTTGTCAGTTTTTTTTTGCTAAGTTCAGAA
>RFTJ01000053.1 GCA_009923495.1 Actinomycetota bacterium | reverse complement strand
GTATAGCCCCACGTCATCCGTGAACAAGCCCACCTCGTAGGTGACTTTGCCCCTCGTCTTGGCCATGGACAGCAGTTGCAGTACTCCGCTGAACACCTGCACCCCATCCTCCCACATTGCGGCACGAATCTTCTTGTTCGGTGTGAAGCCTCCCACAAAGGATTGGATGTTGTACGCAAATCCAAAGCATCGCTCGTTGGTCGGAGTGTTCGGCAGGGTGATGGTCTTACTGAACGACCCCCTGCGCTTGGTTACGTCCTCGATGTCGCTGATGGAGTAGGTTATGGCCACGTCCGTGCCGCCCATGGTGTCCAAGACATACGGCACCTCAACATTGCTGTCGTTGAGCGGATACGCAATCAGGGTGACGCTCATAGGATGTTGTTCTTGTATGCGACTGCAATCTCAATCTGCAACTGCTGGAGCTGGTCGTTTCGTCTGGTTACAAACTGGTAACTATTAGCGTTGACCACCGCTTCCACAAGTTGGCCATCAAGTTCGAGCCATACCTGCCCGCTTCGGACAAGTTCGATGAGCCACTCGCTTTCCGCATCGGTCAGCCAATCGGAGTTGAGTGCATAGACGTAGTCAAACGACCCCGCCCAAACTTTGTCGTAGGTGAGCGTGCCGTAAACGTCCGTATTATACCCAAAGGTATCCCGCTGCACATTGGCTCGCTTGCGGTTCTTGAGCGTGAAGGTGTAGGAATCAATGCCTCCGTATTTGTTGACGAAGTGAACAGGCTGGGAGTTGAATCGCTGGCAAGGGCCGATGGTGTAGGTGTAGTAAACCGAGAAATTGCCTGCAAACGAATCCTCAAAGGCGATGGTGTACGATGACCCATCTGCCGTTGGGAATCCCACCGAACCCGCTTGGCTATCCGAGCATTGCCCTGATGTGAGTGCCTTAAGATTCATTGGCCCTGCACCAAAGCGAGCGATGGACCCGCTTACCGATGCAGGCAAAGCAACGGTAAAGGTTCTCGTTGGATAAGTTACCTGAACTCTATCCCAAGGCTGACCCGATAGACCCATGCAGAGGAATCCGTAATCCGTGCCATATACCGTGCGAGTTGTGGGGGTCGTAAGTGCCTTGCTTACGCCATCCGTTATAAAGCCAGGGAAATACACCCCTCCACTCCAATCCGCCAATTCCAACTGCTCCAAGTTGCCTGCAAAGGCAACACGGCCCGACACGGTTGTAACGGTTCCCGTCTGCACCACAGGCGTTGAGCCGTATTCCTCCATGAAGGTCAGGCGGTATCCCGAATAGAATCCAGCGTGGTCGGCA
>RFTJ01000052.1 GCA_009923495.1 Actinomycetota bacterium | reverse complement strand
AACCCAAATTGACATTGCAATGCCATGAGTTACCGATGCAGTTATGGCGAGGGAGTGATTTCCTAGTGAAATTGAATGGCTATTAAATAATGGATATCCAACCGATGCGAGCGATAGCGCTATTAGTGCAGCCATTGCATTTAAAGATTTTATGGCTGGTATTGCAACAGCAACAACTAGCGCCAAACTAGCGCTTATTAAAAATGATTGCGAAGGTACCAAATCCCATATGTATGTTTGGATTACACCAGGTGAAAGGGTTTGCTGAAAGTTCGTTCCTAAAACGGTACCCATGGTTGTTATCGCTGAAAAAATATATGTAATCGCCAGTGAAAGGCACAACACACAAAGGTATTTCCGCTTAGCAAGAGCAATCGGACTTAATTCGTTACCAGCCTGGCCAACCAAGAAGCCGTAAGTTATTAAAGTTCCAACAACTAGTAGCCCGATCAATACGGCAAAAAGATTTAGAAATTGATTTGTCCAGGTCATTGCTGGTCCAGCATCCAAAATTTCAGTTCGCTGGTAAGCACCGCCTGAAACCGTCAGTCCAACAACCAGCCCAGTGGCCGCGATGATTGCCAGACTTGGTCGTAGGAATCTAGTGGGCATAATTTAACTGCTTTTACGCCTTGTGGTTGCCAGAGTTCCGATAAGTAGCACAACTAGCATGATTACTCCAGCAATGATTGCAATTTCTTTAGTATGGCCTGCGGTAGTTGGGCTAGCAGAGGGACTCGCTGTCTGATTTGTATCACCGAGAGTAAATAAAAACTGATCAGCTGACACGTGTCCATCATCTGCAACTGCCCGCCAGTGCACCACTACAGTGCCACTTTGAATTCCAGCGGGCCACTTGAATTTCAACTTGTTGCCGACAAGTCGTCCCACTATTTTCTTCGAAAAGACCTCGTTCGGTTGCTCAATTCTTATGTACGAGCCAGCCACAATTGGGGGTTCGGAGAAATCTAACTCAAGCATTGCCGGCAATTTTCGGATCGTGCTATTGGGAGTCGGATTAGCCGAAAGCAACTCGGTGTGGGCTCCGGCAGCCGTGGATGACCCTAATACTAAAAGTAATCCGCTAAGCCCAATCAAGATTCTGTTGGCAAGTCTCATTGTTCCAGCGTACTGAGGATTTAACTTAGGTAAATCAAGGGAGCGGGTGACGGGAATCGAACCCGCACTTCAACCTTGGGAAGGTTACGCGCTACCACTACGCCACACCCGCTGGACCAGGCAACACGAAGAAAATGTGCCCTGTTATTCCAGCCTAGTATCCCTGACAGGTAATCTAAGGGGGTGCTGTTATCTGACAAAGACATAAGGGCTGAGATTGAGTCTGGCCGGGTAGGAATTGACCCATACGAAACTGCAATGGTGCAGCCGTCCAGCATCGATGTGC
>RFTJ01000051.1 GCA_009923495.1 Actinomycetota bacterium | reverse complement strand
CATCTACGTCAAGAAGATGATTGACCTAATCTTCACGCAAGCAGGATACAGGTACTCAAGCAACTTCTTTAACTCGGCAACCTTCAACAAGTTGGTGCTGCCCTATGCCGCAGGGACGATGCCTGTGAACTTATCGGGCAGCAACATCTTTGCAAGAAGTAATGGCGCAAGTTTTGCCACTGCAACAGGATTCCTGTTATTCCAAAACGATTCTACTCCACCGTTGTACGACCGCCCTGGTTATTGGGTGGCATCATCAAGCACATTCGTTGCTCCTGCACTACCGACACGGTGGAACATCAGGATGACGCTCAAGTTCACTTGGGCAACCGTGCAAACCGAACTGCCGTTTGGCCTCACAATTCGTGATGTCACCAATAACCAAGACCTTGCCGTGATTCCCAAGTACAATCCCGACAACTCATGGAACTCGGTATTTCAAAAAAACGTTTTTCAAGACGTGATATTCAATGACGTTACGATTCGAGCGGGAACAAACGTGAGGCTCATCGTTGACTGTCCAATCATCAACTACGACCAAGAACCCAACTGCAATATTCAATTCGAGTGCATTGAAAATCCGTCAAACATCGGGGTGCTGGATATGCGAACGGCCTTGCCTGCGGATGTTAAGCAAAGCGACCTCCTGCAAGACCTGCAGAAGATGTTCAACCTGCACATCATGGCCGATTCTCAAGACCCGAAACTCCTGTACATCGAGCCGTGGGTGGACTTTTACACTTCGGGCGTTGTGGATTGGTCGCAGAAAGCTGACGAGAACGCAGAACAAATCCTGACCAACGGCGACCCGAATGCCAGCACAAACCTCATCTTCAAGTACAAGGATATGGGCGACTATTTGTCCAAGACGTACAAGCAATCTTATCCACTTGCCAAGGAAGGTTATGGCGGTAAGCTATTCCCAACGCAAAATTTCTACGGAAAAGGCGACAAGGTAGTAGAAACTTCCTGCGGCACACTCATCCCTGCATCGTTCAGCACGGACAAGATTGTGGGCCGCACTTGGGATATTGACGGCACTCTTGCAAGTGGCACGGTCAAGTCGTTGCAGACAGGATACCGCTTGGCGCAGTACAACTTGATTGAGGGGAAAACCGAGTGGGCGTACCAGTACGGAGTGAGCGGCAACGTGGCTCTTTCGGTGGGGATTCTCAAGATGCCCTTCATCAGCCACATAGACAACCCCTATGCCCCGACTTTCGACCTTGCCTTCGAGATTCCTCGCTTGGTGTACTATAATGCCGTGAACGCAAGTGGCAGCACCATCAACTACACCAACAACAACCTGTTCAACAAATACTGGAAGAATTACGTCAACGAAACGGTGAGCAAGGAAGCCTTGCAGTTGGAATTGACCATGATGCTCTCCAGCGTGGACATCTACCAGCTTGATTTCCGCAAGCCCATC
>RFTJ01000050.1 GCA_009923495.1 Actinomycetota bacterium | reverse complement strand
GATGGGCTTGCGGAAATCAAGCTGGTAGATGTCCACGCTGGAGAGCATCATGGTCAATTCCAACTGCAAGGCTTCCTTGCTCACCGTTTCGTTGACGTAGTTCTTCCAATACTTGTTGAAGAGGTTGTTGTTCGTGTAGGTGATGGTGCTACCGCTTGCATTCACGGCGTTATAGTACACCAACCGAGGAATCTCAAAGGCAAGGTCGAAGGTCGGAGCGTAGGGGTTGTCGATGTGGCTGACGAAGGGCATCTTTGTTAAATCAACCGCAAGAGGAATCCCTGTTGTGCCTGTAACTCCATATTGGAATCGCCATGGCCTATCAATGGTATTTAGGTTATATTGCGCTATTCTATATCCTGTCTGCAATGGCTTAAGCGTTCCACTTGAAAGAGTGCCTTCTATATCCCAAGTTCTGCCAGCAACAATGTCCGTGCTGAACGACGCAGGAATCAAAGTGCCGCAGGAAGTTTCTACCACCTTGTCACCTTTGCCGTAGAAGTTCTGCGTTGGGAATAGCTTACCACCGTATCCCTCCTTGGCGAGTGGATAAGATTGCTTGTAGGTTTTGGACAAATAGTCGCCCATATCCTTGTACTTGAATATCAGGTTCGTGCTTGCGTTGGGGTCGCCATTGGTTAGAATCTGCTCGGCATTCTCATCGGCTTTTTGCGACCAATCCACAGCACCGCTTGCGTAGAAGTCCACCCAAGGTTCGATGTACAGCAGTTTCGGGTCTTGGGAATCCGCCATGATGTGCAGGTTAAACATCTTCTGCAGGTCTTGAAGGAGGTCGCCTTGCTTTACGTCAGCAGGCAGGGCGGTGCGCATATCTACCACACCAATGCTTACAGGATTTTCGAGGCAAGTGAACTGAACAGTACCACCTGAATTAAACCTTACAAACGTTGCGCCTTCAGTTTCATCGTATCTAAACTTTACCACAGCGTTGGCAGGAATGGTCACATTCTCAAAGAGGATGCTACCTGAAAACGGATAGCTTGAACGAGTAAGGTCAACCGTACCTATTTGCGCAATAGTTGAACTTGTAGCGGTGTTGTAAATATCAAAGTCACCTCCAGCAATACCGTCAAGGCCAAAGGTCACTCCACTGACAATATAATTTAGCTGAATGTTCCATCGGGTAGGAACCGTTGGAGCAAGAAACGTGCTGGAAGATGCAACCCAATAACTTGGGCGGTCGTAATAAGGATTAACATTATCACGGCTAAACTCGAGGTTTGCGATAGTTGTAAGTGATGCGCTGACTGAGCCTGTTGCTTGCGCAAAGATGTTGCTCCCAGAAAGATTGGACGTTAGTGTTCCCGCCGCATAGGGCAGCACCAACTTGCCGAAGGTTGCGGAATTGAAGAAGTTGCTTGAGTACCTGTATCCTGCTTGCGTGAAGATTAGGTCAATCATCTTCTTGACGTAGATGCTTGGCCCTAACTGCCACCAACCTGCGACAAGATTTCCTTGAGTTAAGTCGCT
>RFTJ01000049.1 GCA_009923495.1 Actinomycetota bacterium | reverse complement strand
TGATTTGTACTGTGCCGTTGGTTAGAGCTAATGTGATTGCAGTAGAACTATTAGCAGAGAATGGCGTTTCAACGTAATTGGTGACTGTGGGGTTTGTCAAAGCTGGCGTATTGTTAAATACCAAAACGCCCGATCCTGTTTCATCAGAAACGACAGAAATCAAGTTAGTGCTTGTTGGTGTACCTAACCACGTGGCAACGTTAGTGCCCAAACCAGACACGCCAGTTGAAATTGGCAAGCCAGTCGCATTTGTCAGAGTGCCGCTAGCGGGGGTTCCCAAAGCAGGAGTCACCAACGTGGGGCTATTTGATAGAACAACAGAGCCTGTACCAGTAGATGAAGTTACGCCAGTACCGCCGTTTGCAACAGCCAAAGTACCCGATGCGTTGCCAAGGTTTTGGGAAACAATAACAAAGTCAGAACCGTTCCAAGCGCAAAGAGCGGTTGTTCCAGTAGCAATCGTCACGCCTGTGGTCGGGCCAGTTGAACCCTTTAACACCACTGCGGCATTAGACTGGTTGACTACGATGTAAGCTTTGCTGGAGTTTGGCGCAAGAATGTTTCTTGATACGCCGGGAGAACCTGTGGGGATTAGGATGGCTTTACGCGCTTCGTTTGATGCGCCAGAACCTGTGGTGGAAAGCGTCCAGTTGCCAGACGCTACACTTGCTGTAGCAACCCCGGCAATAGCATCTTCTTCAAGCTGCGTGATGGAGGCATTAACTGTATCTCCCCATGTGCCCGAAAGTTCACCTGTAACTGGAAGGGCAAAGCCCAAAAGTGATGTATATGCCGTTGCCATTTAATGCTCCTATATCGTATTGATCTCAGTCCACCCAGCACTTTGAGTGTCATCAATCATTGCCCAGCCCGAAGACTGCACTGTATCAATATTTTGCCAGTTTGCGACTTGATTGTCATCTATATCTTCCCACAATTTTCGCCCGCCAACCAAATCAATGATTGTGGCTAATTCTGTGATTGAAGAAATAAACACCGCCGCCGCCTGCACCTGTAGCCGTTTCTGAAACACTAGCAAAGAACGCAAACGCTGAAGCAACCGCGTCCAGTGCTGCCGCCGCTTCGCTCACAGTACAGCCAAAAGTTGGAGTCGATGACACTGCATCTGCACCCGTAGCCACCTCGCTGACTGACACCCCGTATGTCGGAATGGCGCTTATTGCATCGCTACCTGTACTTGACTCACTGACCGCAGAACCAAACGTGGCTTTTGCACTAACTGCATCCGCCCCCGTACCTGTTTCACTGACTGCTGCAAAAACACTAACCAATGCAGAAATTGCATCCAGTATCGTAGCCGTATCGCTTAGCGCTGCTCCAAATGTTGCCAACGCGCTTACGGAATCTGATCCTGTTCCTGTCTCTACTACCGCCGCCCCAAACGTAGCCGCAACACTTATCGCATCTGACCCTGACCCTGTCTCAGCTATAACCGAGGTGTAAACCAACCCCGCAGTTATCGCATCTGCGCCTGTACCTGTCTCAGCAACCGCCGCCCTGTATGTCGGGCTAGAATTTATTGCATCTGCGCCTGTTGCC
>RFTJ01000048.1 GCA_009923495.1 Actinomycetota bacterium | reverse complement strand
GCAACTGGAATCGTCGTTAGATACGGGTCACTACTTCCGTTATCGGTGAATGCAACAATGCTGACTTTGTAGGTTGTTGCATTGGCTAAACCGCTCAAATCCAGTACGGTTGCTGGAGCTTTAAGCACCTTGCCCTTCGGGTTAAGTTTGGCGGCAAGTGTTTTTGTAACAGTTTTCTTGCCTGGCGCACTTAATGTAACTACATACTTAGTTACTGGCGCTCCACCATCGAAGATCGGCTTGTTCCAAGAAGCATGTACCTGGCCTGGAACTGGACACTTAACAGTTACCGAGTTAACCGCAAAAGGCGCTGCGCCTTTAACCAACATGTTTACTGACCCAACTGAAAGCGCGCCTTTGGTTTTCAAAGTGTAAACACCAGATCTTGTTGGGCAAACAAGTAACTTGGCTTTGCCCGAAGAATTGGTTAGCGCCGAAAGAACTGGTTTAACTTTTTTGCTTGAGCATGATGTTAGCTTTGCCCCGGCAGGTGGAATTAAAGTGACCTTTACGCCCGAGCTACCAAGTGCCTTTGATCTGCCTAGGTGAGAATTTCGAAACGCTCTTAACGACGATGCAGTTCCGAATCCTGCCGAAACAACAACTGGAATCGGTTCACCTAGCGAACCTTGTACTGATGATGAATCGAATGTAGCAAAAGGAAGAGAGCGAAGTTTGATGGTTTCAAAGGTGCTGCTCATGTATCCCGACTTTGTCTGCGAAATCACTCCATCGTCATACTTAACTTCGACAAATGGATTTTCATTCGTAAAGCCCCAGACGGTGAAATTGCCATTAACATCTGTCAGGCCGGAAAGTGGCGACAAATTCGCAAGCGTGTAGGTGAACCCTTGGTAAGAAGTTGTATCGGAGCGCTCACCAATTTGTGACATTGTAACTTCAACATTTGAAAGCGGCTGACCACTGGAAAGGATTATATGGGCCGTACGTCGAGCAACTACAGGTGCTACTGGAACAGTTAATACATTTGTCTTTAAGCCGAGAACTGCATGCCATAATCCCGAGACTGTTGTCCCATCCTGCATTTGAGCATTTTTCAATGTGACAGTAACGCGACCTGCAGGCGCTCCTGGAAATTGAATTACTCCATCTGCCGTGAGGCCGTATGTAATCTTGGACCGAACTGATCCATCATCCATAAACCAAGTTATTGCTCCTCCGGTTACTGGCAAGCCATTGGAGTCGATGACAGAAACTGTCATTTGAGGAAGGCCACCGGTAGTAACTACGAAATCCTCGCTCATTGGGCCGTCACCTTCGGCATTAGTTGCGAATATTCGAATTAGTCGAGCCTGAGATTGTTTGAGTCCATTAATTGTGTAACTAGTCTGGCTTGGATCTAGAACTATTGGCTCTGACCATGTTTTTCCATCATCGCTGATTCGCATTGTGTACTTAAGAATTGGCGAACCATTGGAATTCGGTGCAGTCCATCGGAATGTGATGTGATCGTCGGCTAGATCCGGATCACCAAACGCATCGGTAGGTATAGCGAGATCGGTGATTGAATCTGGCGGAACGGCAGTTTGGGCAGCATCGGACGAACCGGACCATGAACCTGGACCCTCG
>RFTJ01000047.1 GCA_009923495.1 Actinomycetota bacterium | reverse complement strand
AGTGCTTTCTTCGCCCACTGCTTTGCTGACTTTGTATCCAGCTTTTTTCAACAGTGTCATAGCGGCTTTCAATTCGCCTTCATCGTGGTCGCCTTCTTTGGTCATTAACTTGGAACGACCACTGGGTCCTTTGGCACCAATAGCACCTGTTGTGCCTTTGGGACGTCCACGCCCACGCTTTTCTCCGCTGGCTTCACTGTCATCGTCTGCACCAACGCTGATACCTTGGTCATCTGTACGGCGTGTGACCATACGGCCTGTGGCAGTATGTTTGATGTCATGCTTGGCACCACGTTCAATGCTGCCAACTTTGGGAGCAACAGCTCTTGAGGTGCTCATGTCAAACGCAGTGCCTTTGGATTTTTCTTCATCCATCTCAGCGTTACGACCTTTGCCACCGCCCAGTGCTTTACGCATGGCTTCAGCAGCCACATCACCCAACATTTCGTCAACTTCTTTTTTGGCACCAGCAATCTTGTCGGCAAAAGTGATCTTGTCTGCAGGTGGTGCTAGGGCAGCAAATGACTTTTGTTTAGGTGTCATTGGAGCGCCAGCTTCGGGCAAGTTGGGTTCAGCATGTGTTCCGTGCGCATCTTTGATGCTGCCTTTGAGACTGGTGATTTGATCTCGTGATGGCATGCCTTTTCGTTTGCCGTGTGTGTTGATACTATTAGAAGCGCCACCACGCCCAAAGCCCTTGCGTAGTGGATCATTGTGGCTGAATTCGCCGCCGCCTATTTTGCGTTTTCTGCCCTCATAGTCATCAGGTTTTGGATTATAGTAGAGCTCGTCGGCGTCAGGGCCGTAGGTGTAGTCTAGTGGTTCTACTGTGTACAATTTGTCTTTGTACTTGGGGTCGCGGTACTTGGCTGCTTCTGTGGTTTTTTGCTCAGGTTTCTTGCCTGTCTGTGGCACGCCTGCTTTGCGTTGTACATCCCGACGCATGTCTTCATCTGAACCATGTCCGACTAACTTGTTGATGCCGCTGGCAACTTTCTTACCAACTTTTTTGACTGTGTCCATGACACCTTCGTCCACTTCTTTGTTGTCATACTTGTCATATTTTTTTCTAACGGGATCAAGAGCCTTGCCTTCGCGGCCAGCCTTGGCCAATGCTTCCATGCCTTCTCGGCCGTACTTTTCATAGCCTTTGGCTGCACGACTCATGCCTTCTTCTTCCAACTTGCCTTGTGCCTTTAGTTTGTTGCGCACTGCACCAGCCACACGCTCACCAGCAGCCTTGCTGCCATAGCGTTCGCCAGCATCTGTGGCAATCTTGGCAAAGTTCTTGCCTGGCTTGCCTTCATCACGCTCGTTCAACTGCTGATGTGTGACTTCGGGTGTAGCACGAATGCTGTCTAGTTTTTTGTTTAGGTCGTAAAAGAAACTCATTGTATTATCCTCTTGGGTTGGCGCCAGTGGCTGGCTTGGGTGGACGATTGATCTTGGTCATTGGGCTCTTATCGCCCGTAGCAATATCATTTGTGGTCTTGGCAGCGGGTGTCCGGCCTCCAGCCACGGTGAAATCAGTTCGGTATGCATTTTTCAACACAGCATGATCATAAGGACCAGTTGAGTAGTCTTTCTTGAGTGCTCGTTGTTCTGCGTCAGGCGCAGGATAGTCTGTGTCGCCCAACAAGTCCTTGTTTTCAGCATCAATCTGTTCATACTCGTCAACAAGGCCATCCACGTGTGGTGTTGTCTGCATGA
>RFTJ01000046.1 GCA_009923495.1 Actinomycetota bacterium | reverse complement strand
GAACATAAGTTAGCCTACCGCGTTCGCTTAGAAAAAGGCACAATTGCAGTTAACACTGATGATGGTGTAAAAGTCTTGACGGGCCCATGTGAGTTTCCCGCAAGCGCGGGGATGCAACGCGCAGGGCGTGTTTTTGACGATGAGGTTGTTTGGGTGGACGTATATGACAACCCAGACGATTGCGCCGACATTGCAGTTTTGGAAGACAGACTGTATATAGTGCCTGAGTATGGACTTGGCGACAGCAGAACTGAGTTGCAAAAAGCGCAGATTGCGTATCGCGCGTTTTTGTACAGACTTGATTTGAAAGACAGCGAAGTTGACGAAGTGGTTAGCACCTCATTTGGGGGCAAACAGATTTCTGAAGACGTTTGTGTCTCTGTAGCCCGTAAAATGCAAGTTAAATGTGAAGGAGAGCTATCATGGCCGGTTGGACAGCAGCAGCTATAGTTGGAGGCGCGCTATTAGGCAGCGCCGCCTCACGAAGTGCGGCAAGTCAGCAATCAGACGCCACAAGTCGTGCGGCTGATGTATCAAATCAGCAATATTACCAAACACGCGAAGATCAAAGACCTTTTCGTGAAGCGGGCGTCAATGCGCTAGGAGTTATGCAACGCACGGCCGGCAATGCGCCGCCGGCGTTTAACTTTACTAACCTTGACATGTACAAAGATCCTGGATATGCGTTCAGATTGTCTGAAGGCGAAAAAGCGTTGGGGCGAACCGCAACCGCACGAGGTGGCTTAATTTCAGGCGGGGCGTTAAAAGCCGCACAACGCTTTGGTCAAGACTACGGATCACAAGAATATCAAAACGCTTTTAACCGAGCATTTACGGGTTACGGCACTGACGTGGCGCGTGAAAACCAGTTGTACAACCGTCAGGCCGCTTTGGCCGGTATTGGTCAAACAGCAACCAACACAACAAATCAAGCAGGCGCAGTTAACGCAGCCAACGTAGGCAACTATATGACCAGCGGTGCGGCGGCTGGAGCTGCTGGTACGGTCGGCGCGGCTAATGCCATCAATCAAGGTGTTAGTTCTTACTTAAATTACAACCAAGGCAATAATTTGCTTGCTGCTTTGCGTGGTGGTGGCATGGGTTTTCAAACGCCGCCAGGATACGGTACTGTAGTGCCGGGCGATTATTCTTCTGTTATAGGATAAAACATGGCACTTGACCCAAACATTGCATTAGGCGTTCGAGGCGTTGAAGTGGCCAACCCGTTGGCCCAGTATGGCCAGATTGCGCAACTTCAAAATATGCAGAATCAAAATGCTTTGGCGCAGTACCAGCTTGCCACTGCGCAACGCGAACAAGAATCAACCAATGCGCTTAACGAAGCGTATCGGTCTGCTTACAACCCACAAACGGGTGATATTGACATAAACACATTGCGCAAAACTTTGTCTACTGGAGGTTTTGGTTCTAAGCTGCCTGGGCTTGAAAAGACGCTAGGAGAATTGCAAGCGCAAAAACTTACTCAACAAAAATTGCAAGGTGAAATAACCGCACAACCAATTGCGTTGCAAATTCAACAAGCTAATTTAGTTGACACTAAGCTAAAGCAGTCGCGTGCATTTTTGGACACAATTAATCCCTCAGACCCTAACGCGCCGCAACAGTATTTCAGTTGGTTTCAAGCCAATCATGCAGACCCTATTCTTGGCCCCACACTTAAGGCCAGAGGAATAACTGAAGAACAGTTTGTCACAAAAATACAGCAAGCTATGACTCAAGGCCCGCAAGCCTTTGCTCAACTGCTTAATCAGTCTAAATTGGGCACTGAAAAGTTTATGGAGTTGAATAAACCTACAACAACCGCAGGG
>RFTJ01000045.1 GCA_009923495.1 Actinomycetota bacterium | reverse complement strand
TTAATTTCCGGTCACGACGGTGGCACTGGGGCCTCACCATTAACCAGCCTCAAGCACGCGGGTGCTCCTTGGGAAATTGGTCTGGCCGAAACTCAGCAGACTTTGTTGCTCAACGGTTTGCGTGACCGCATCGTGGTTCAGACCGATGGCCAGCTAAAGACTGGTCGCGATGTCGTCATTGCTGCACTGCTCGGTGCAGAGGAGTATGGATTTGCGACCGCACCATTGGTCGTAATGGGTTGTGTGATGATGCGGGTTTGTCATCTCGATACTTGTCCTGTGGGTGTAGCGACCCAAAACCCGTTGCTGCGCGAGAAGTTCTCGGGCAAGGCTGAGTATGTTGTTAACTTCTTTGAATACATCGCACAGGAAGTCCGTGAGCTACTTGCCGAACTCGGTTTCCATAGCCTTGATGAAGCAATCGGCCACAGCGAAGTGCTTGATGTTGAGCGAGCGGTTCAACACTGGAAGGCCTCAGGACTGGATCTTTCACCTATCCTCTATCGCCCGAATGTTGATCCGAACGCTGCTTTGCGACATACCACGAGCCAGGATCACGGCCTTGAGCGAGCGTTAGATAACCAGTTGATTGAAATTTGCCAGCCAGCAATCGCAAATGGCGAGGCCGTTCGAGCACAACTAGAAATCAAGAACGTCAATCGCACAGTTGGCACCATGCTCGGTTCGCAGATAACTCGCAAATGGGGCGGTGCTGGACTGCCAGCGGGCACCATCGATTTGTTGTTCACCGGCTCTGCTGGTCAATCATTTGGCGCGTTCTTGCCTGCAGGTATCACATTGCGTCTTGAAGGTGATGGCAACGACTACGTGGGCAAGGGTCTTTCTGGCGGTCGAATTGTCGTGCGCCCAGCTCGCACTGCGCCACTAGTTGCCGAACAGAACATCATCGCAGGAAATGTGATTGGCTACGGAGCCACTTCGGGCAACATTTTCTTGCGCGGAATCGTTGGCGAACGTTTTTGTGTGCGAAACTCTGGCGCAACGGCCGTTGTTGAAGGTGTCGGCGACCATGGTTGCGAATACATGACTGGCGGACGCGCAGTTATCCTGGGTCCAACTGGCCGTAACTTTGCCGCTGGCATGAGTGGTGGAATTGCCTACCTACTAGATGCGGTAGTTCCTAACATCAACAGGGAAATGGTAGATATCGAAAGCCTAGATTCTGCTGATTTGGATTTCCTTGAGGAGATTTTGCAGCAACACTTAGCAGAAACTGATTCCGAAGTCGCCAAGAGTCTGCTGGAGAACTGGCCGGCTCATGCTGGTCGATTCACCAAGGTCATGCCAACTGATTATCGCCGAGTGCTTAACGCTAAAGCTAAGGCTGAAGCCGAAGGTCGCGATCCAATTGAAGCAATCATGGAGGCAGCCCGTGTCTAAATCTTTTGAAGTGGAAGGAAGCTGAAATGGGTGATCCACGCGGATTTATTACCACGGAGCGCGAAACACCAAAGCGCCGTGGGGTTCTAGTTCGAATCAAAGACTGGAATGAAGTGTATGAGGATTTTCCCGTTGAGAGTCTGACCAAACAAGCTGGTCGTTGTATGGATTGCGGTATTCCGTTTTGTCATAATGGTTGCCCGCTGGGAAATCTAATTCCAGAGTGGAACGACTTAGTGATGCGCCAAGAATGGAAAGATGCTTCCGAGCGTCTGCACGCCACCAATAACTTCCCAGAATTTACCGGTCGACTGTGTCCAGCGCCATGTGAAACTGCTTGTGTTGTTGGTATCTCGGGTGATCCGGTAACCATCAAAAATGTTGAAGTATCAATCATTGACCGTGCTTGGAATGACGGAAATGTTCTACCGCAAATTCCTGAGCGGCTAACCGGGAAGACCGTAGGTGTTATCGGTTCCGGTCCGGCTG
>RFTJ01000044.1 GCA_009923495.1 Actinomycetota bacterium | reverse complement strand
CTCCGCATCGGTTTCGGGCAGGACTTCGGTGTGCGCCCAAAATTCGTGGGTCGGGTTGAAGTCGATGTATATCTCTTGGCTGGTACGGATGGCAAGTTGGTAGTAGGAATCAAAGTCGATGTTGTTGGCCTCGTTGATGTACAGCACCTGCCGCCTTGCTCCCCGAAGCCTTGCCTCGGAATCAGCGGAAAAGAACTCGATGGTGCTACCGTTGGCGAAGTTGTACTGCAGGAGCGTCTTGTTCCACCTATCGGGAACCCACCTGTGCGTCCATTGCATAATCTTGGCGAAGTCCTTGATGGCTCCCCTGCGTAGGTGAGGCACGGATTCGCTGACTACCGAAATCTCGGACTTGGGATGCTTGGCGGCGTGGTCGATGAGAACCGCAAGGATGCCGAAGGTCTTGGACGCAGACGTGCCGCCTTGGATGACCTTCTTCCGGGCCTGCATGGCCCGAATCTTCTTGATTGCCGTGGTGTACTTAAACTCCATTAGTAGTCAGGACAGGACTTGAACCTGTATGTTTACTCGTTTAGGCAATCAGACGAACAACTCTGAACCACTTAACTTTCAACGGTCTGCGTCTACCAATTCCGCCACCTGACTCTGACACAAAGATACAAATCTTTTGCAAACCTGCGCAACTACTCACCGAATAGGGGTTGCTCTATCGTTATGCTCGTTTCCTGTTTCTCAACCAAGCCGTTCAGTCGCTGGGTGATGGATGGGTTGTACTGACCAACCATACCACCCTCAATTTGGTCTTTGCGGATGGATTTCTTAATGCGTGAACAGACCTCCATGTATTCATCGTATAGCCCCCCTTGATTCGTGAAATACTGGTCTGCACCCTTGGCAATACCTTTATCCCACAGGAATAGTTGAAAGCCCTCCATTGTCAAAGGACGCTGCAATGGCTCAAGTTTCTGCTCGCCATCCTTGCCGACAAAGACGGTCTTGAGGCGTGGATTTGCCTTGACCTCTTCGGCATACTTGACAAATGCCTCCCAAAGGTCTTGTGGTGTTTCAAATACTCTTGGATGGCCTGCCATCAGTATTCGATTTTATCTATCAGTTGGTCAATCTTGTCCACGATTTTCATCTTGACAGCAAAGGCATTCGGCGCATTGGATTCATCGACCGCACCAATGCAGTCGCAGAGGGTGGTTATAACCATCATCAGCGAATCCATCCTCGCTTGGACCTGCGCTTCGGGGTCAGCCTTAGTCGAGTTCGCCAAGTTCTCGGAGTTTGTTTCTGCTCCAGCCGAGGGCTGCCTTCCCACCCCAAAGGAGGTATGAGATGTACCCGCAGTCGCTTGTACTGTCAGCGTTATCGTAGTAAGTTTCTGCCCTTGATAGGTAGGAATGCATACGTTTGATGGTAGCGAGTGAGATGGCCTCACCGCTTGCAAGCTGCTGCGCCCTGACCTTGCCAGTTTGGGTAGCACACTTGTTGCCATTCCTCTCGTTGAGTTCGATACCCCGCTTGGCGTTATTGCGTACCCCTTCGCCATAATCGGCGTAGGACTCGAATGCCTGACGCTTGTGGTTGGCGTAGAGATTGCCGCATACTGCAAGCCGTTGCTGGGCATCGGGGAACTCTGCGGTAGTGTTGGCGTTGGACATACAGCGTCCGAGGAATTGGTCGCTGGTTTCATTGCTTTGTGGGGTTGGTAAGGGCATGGGTAACGGTATGCTGGTTGTCTTGGGCGAAGGTGTCCGCCTGTTCGTAAATGTAGGAGAGGGCAGATTTTACGCAGTCGGCACACCACCAATTCGTGTTCGGTCGGCCGTGTGCTACAAGGATGGTCTGCAGGTCGCCAACGGCTTCGGGGGAAAGCCGCATATACAGGTGAGCTTGGTATTGCTCCCAATAATGGCGGTGCTTCTGGGCAGTGATGTACTCGTCTTGGGTCATCGGTTGGTCAGTTGCAGGATGACCACGGT
>RFTJ01000043.1 GCA_009923495.1 Actinomycetota bacterium | reverse complement strand
CCAACCAGATGGTGTGCCATTTGTACAAGACAAGATTCGCGATAGTGAAGGTATGCGCGAATCTATGACGCGCGAGTTCGAAGATGTTTTAATTAGCACTGGTCGTGCTTGGGTGGCCTTGGATGGTTCAGTTGCGCAGCGCGTAGAACTGACTCTGCAAGCTTTAGATGAAGCTATGGCAACAGCGTTTGAATTTAACGAAGCCTAAAGATGTCTGAATCAATTCTGCGAGTCGGCGATGTTGAAATGTCGCAGGTGGCAAAAGAGTTAGCCAAAAAAGATAAGACCCTTGGGCAATTCATTAAAAAAGTTGGTCCCTGCACTTTGGCCGGCCCATCACACGATTCGCATTTTGAAAGCATCGTCTTTGCGGTTATCGCTCAGCAGCTTTCGACTAAAGCGGCTGACACTATTACCGCTCGACTTTTAGATTTAGTCGGCCGACCACTTGAACCTAAGAAAGTTTTAAAGTTCACACCAGAGCAATTACGAACCGTCGGCCTTTCGGGCGCAAAATCTCGGACCATTCTTGAATTTGCCCACGCCGTCAAAACTGGCGAACTTGATTTATTAGCGCTTGAACATGAGACCGATGACCTGGTACTTGCTGTGTTAACCAAACTTTGGGGGATAGGTCGCTGGACTGCCGAAATGGCGATGATATTTCGCCTCGGCCGACTGGACGTTTGGCCAGTTGGCGACTTAGCAGTGCGAAAAGGCTTTGCTCGAATTTATGGACTCGATAAAGCACCGAGTGAAAAAGAGATTGAGAACTTGGCAGATCATCTACGCCCACATCGCAGCGTGGTGGCTTGGTACTGCTGGCGCGCAACGGATGAAGATTCTGCGACTTGGTAGTGATGCTGCCTGCGTAATAAGAGCGGGAGTTGTTCAATGTCAATCGGTTCAAACTTGGACCTCGTGAAAACGTTCACAAGCACCTCAGGTAGCCTAGAACCATGACTAAACCTGTTGTTTTAATTGCCGAAGAACTGTCCCCAGCAACTATTGCCGTACTTGGCGATGCCTTTGATATTCGTCATTGCAATGGCGCTGATCGCACTGAATTATTGGCAGCCATTCCAGAAGCACACGCCATCCTTGTTCGCTCAGCCACCAAAGTAGACGCTGAAGCAATTGCGGCTGCGCCAAATCTAAAGATTGTTGCCCGCGCTGGCGTTGGCCTTGACAACGTTGATGTTCCAGCAGCAACCGAAGCAAATGTAATGGTAGTTAATGCGCCGACAAGCAACATCGTTTCTGCTGCTGAATTGGCGGTGGCATTACTTCTTGCAAATGCCCGCAACGTTGTTCCTGCGAATATCACTTTGAAGAACGGTGAATGGAAGCGTTCAAAGTTTGGTGGCATCGAACTGCAGGATAAGACGGTTGGTATCGTCGGCCTTGGCAAGATCGGTCAGCTCGTTGCAAAACGCCTTGCAGGTTTTGACGTCAAGTTTGTTGCCTATGATCCGTACGTAACCCAGGCACCCGCAGGCGGCCCAGAGATTGAACTCGTTTCGCTCGAAGAACTACTTGCGGTCTCAGACTTCATCACCATTCACATTCCAAAGACTCCTGAAACAGTTGGCCTAATTGGCGCAGAAGCATTGACCAAGGTGAAGCCAACTGTGCGCATCATTAATGCTGCTCGCGGTGGCGTTCTTGATGAAGCCGCACTTTACGATGCAATCGTTGAAGGTCGCGTGGGTGGTGCTGGACTTGATGTTTATGCAACCGAGCCATGCACCGACTCACCGCTATTTGGTCTGGAGCAAGTTACTGCCACACCACACCTTGGCGCTTCTACTGAAGAGGCCCAGGAAAAAGCTGGTGTTGCCGTTGCTGAGTCAGTCGTTGCACTGTTTGCCGGCAATGATGTTCCCGGCGCAGTAAACGCAGACAAGATTACCGTTTCGCTGTAACTCAAACTTAAAAATGCCCAGCCAATTGGCTGGG
>RFTJ01000042.1 GCA_009923495.1 Actinomycetota bacterium | reverse complement strand
CACATCTGGCGTCAGTTTGGCCAGAATCGGCGCTGAGTTTGTCCATTGGCTGCGAACTGTGCGAATTACTTCGCTAGCTGAATCGTGGTTGCAGGCAAATACCTGTCCCCTGCTCTCCACATTGGGACAAGAGATGTTGACCTCAAGCGCGGCAATTCCTGGCTCGCCATTTAACCTTCCAGCCAATTCTCCGAATTCAGCAACCGTGCCACCTGCAATCGAGACGACGGTGGTGACTCCGTGTTCGGTTAACCAAGCAAGGTCCTTTTCAATAAATTGCTCAATACCTGGACCTTGCAAGCCTATTGAATTCAGCATGCCGCTTGGGGTTTCGGCCATTCGAGGTGTTGGTCGGCCAGATCTGGCATTTAGCATGATGCTTTTGGTGACCACTGCACCCAGAGTCGCCACATCGCCAAATTGTGCCAACTCTCGACCCGCCGCTGCGCAACCTGAAGCTGTCAATGTCGGCGCAGCTAATTGCAAGGCGCCAAGATTCGTTGAAAGGTCAATGCTCATTAGTGGCCTCCTGGAATCGGAGCGCCAACGGTATCTGCGGGAATTGTGTGAACGTCATCCCAACGAACCCGATCACCACGGAAAACTGGGCCCTCAACACACGAACGGACCATCCGAGTTTGACCATCGTCACCAATTACCGGCAGCACACAAGTCATACATACACCGATGCCACAGGCCATTGCTTCCTCAACAGCGCACTGACTGTAAACACTGTGTTCCGTAGCGACTTTGGCAACAGCCTTGAGCATCGGCATTGGACCGCATGCGTAAACAACGCCGGCACCCGATTGGCCAATAATTTCTGCGAGCACATCTGTTACTCGCCCACGCACCCCTGACGAGCCGTCATCAGTGGTTACCGTCACATTGTCGGCATCCCGCTTTAGATCAAGGACTCCGAAAAGTCGATCACCTGACGCAGCGCCAAGAATAACTTCAACATGACAACCTTGGCGTTTTAGTGCTCGAGCCAACATACCCATTGGCGCACTGCCATATCCGCCAGCGACTAGTACGCAGGACATAGTACTTCGCGGCAAAATAAACGGGGTGCCAAGCGGTGCAATAATGTCTAACTGTGCTCCGACTTTTTGCGTGGCTAGCCATTTAGTTCCTGCGCCATGTTCAGCAAAAATAACTTCAATAGATTCGCCAATCGTGGCATTGTGAATCGAGAACGCACGACGAAGCAGCATTGAACTGCCGGCATCACCGACTGCGACAGCAACGAAATGGCCAGGTAGCACAGCGTCGGCAATTGAAGGAGCGCGTAACACCATGTGCCAGTAGGCACCAACTCGAGTGATCGAGGTGATGGTGCTGGTTAACTGCTGGGCGTTACTCATGAGCGTCTGCCAAAAGTTTATCTAGATGCGCTAGGTGTTCTTGGATTGACTTAACCTTGAGCGGGCCACCACGCAGTGACTCAATACCCTCGACTGCCGCAGCCAGTGCTTGGATTGTGGTGATTGAGGCAGTGCCCGTAAGCACGGCAGCAGTGCGAATCTCATAACCGTCGCGCCGGGCACCCGTGCCATAAGGAGTGTTAACCACCAAATCCACATCGCCAGCCATGATGGCATCGACTGTAGTTGGGGTGCCATCTTCCCCACGACCTTCGAATTGTTTGCGAACGACTTCGGCGTTGATGCCGTGGCGCGACAAAATTTCCGCGGTGCCCTTTGTTGCCAAAATCCGGAAACCTAAGTCAGCAAGGCGCTTAACCGGGAACAGCATCGTGCGCTTGTCGCGATTGGCAACCGACACGAAAACTGAGCCGGAGGTTGGCAAGCCATCTCGGTATGCTGCCAGCTGTGACTTTGCGAAGGCAGTTCCGAAGTCGTCGTCGATTCCCATAACTTCGCCCGTTGATTTCATTTCGGGACCAAGAACAGTATCGACGCCCATGAACCGTCCGAATGGCAGCACGGCTTCCTTCACACTCACTGGTGAACCTTGTGGCATGTCGCCACCATCGCCCTGTGCGCGCAAGAAACCACCAGCGCGTAGATCGGCAATTGTGTCACCAACTGCGATGCGGGCGGCGGC
>RFTJ01000041.1 GCA_009923495.1 Actinomycetota bacterium | reverse complement strand
GCAATGCCTGTGAAGTCTGCCATTATTTAATCTTGTTAAGGACTTTGTCCACCGTTGCCTTGACATTGTTGCCCGATGGAATCGTGGCATTGCAGTTGGCAGTGGGTGAACGGGTCTCTTTGTTGCGGTCAGGCATACCGCCGCCCGACATTTTTGGCTCGCGGCTGTTCAATTTAGCGATGGGCGCAAGAGTTTTCATTTCTTTCCTTTCGGGGCTGCACGTTTGACTGCGTATGCAATGGCCACGGCCTGCTTGACCGGCTTGCCGGCAGCGACTTCGGCCTTCACATTTTTTCGGAATGCTTCGGGAGATTTTGATTTGACAAGCGGCATGTTACTTCTTCTTTGCCGTCTTGGCCGACTCTTTAAACGCTTTGGCAGTTGGAGCACCAGGTGAGCCAGGCTTCCTCATCTTCTCTTTACTGCCGGCGGCGATGCGTGCCTGCTTGGCGTGAATGTTTGCGTAAAGTCCCGGTTTGGTAGCCATGTCAACACTTCCATCTTTTAAGGGCTGCTTTAGCGCGTTCGCCGTCTTTGGCGTTGGCTGCTACGGCACCCATGCGAGCACAAAATGAATCTTTGCGGCCTTGGTCTGCCTTGGTCTTAGGGTTGGGTGCTGGCGCTTTGAGGTTAGAACCCGTAGCGGCGTTGTACTTAGCGCGGCCTTTCTCAGTCAGACCCGCGCCCTTGGCCACCGGCAATTTCTCGCCGCGACCAACTGACAAAGATACGCTCTTCTTCTTCATGCGCCCATCCATCCTGTAGACACTGCGCTACCGTAGCTTCTAGCGGTGCGCTTGGGTTCAACATATTCACGATGTGCCACTGGAAAGGCAAATGTGACGCAGATAGCGTCAGCAGCGTCGGGCGAGGCAAGACCGCGAGCTTTCATTTCCTTTTTGCTTTCCAAGAAGATTGTTCCCCGTGAATCAGGCTTCATCATAGGCGAAATCAAGTCCGTCTTCAAGAACCTGTCGCTAGGGATACTAGCAGATTTCAGCCATTCTCGCATATCTCCCCACATCTGCGCGCGCATATTACCGTACATGATCGGGTTTTTGGCTTTATTTCCAAAGTTTATGCCCTTGATCTTGTACCGTTGCTCTTTTAATCGATCAACAATACCCGCCCCCAGCCCGCCTTCGTCGATCACAACCAGCGCGGGCTTGAATTCTTCAATTGCTTCGATCACATACCCCACCACCGTCATGGTGTCGTCGCCGCGGTGGCGAATAATCTTGACAATATCGCGTCCCTGGCGCACCGCAATTACCGTTGCATCAGCGCCGAACCGTGCAGGGTCAACCCCAATAATGATTGGCGCCGACTGATCCTTGTACTTAGCCCTTTTCATCGCATCATCCACAATATTGGACGAAATAAACTGGTCGTCCCCTTCCGAGGGGAACATGCCATACACCTCAACGTGCGCCTGGCTCGAGTCCGGCCCATACTCATCAATGATGTTCTGGTACACCGCCTTATCAGTGCCCTCCACCGTCCTGGCGTCCACCACCTTGCTGGTCCAAAAGTCCCGCTTGCTGTTAAAACACTCGTAAAAGTACCCAGTATTTCGCCGAGGGTTGGAAAAAGCCAACCAAAGGCGATTCGGCGTGTTCTCAGTAAAAAAGCCCGCGGTCACAGACCAGATCGCATCATCAATACCAGACGCCTCATCAAAGATGACTAGCACCCCGTCATGGTTGTGGACCCCGGCATAAGAATCTGGGTTTTCTGCTGACCACAACCGGCCCTCAACGGCCCAATACCGGGTGCCCTTGCGCAAGTCCTTCTCCACCAGCTCAGTCAGCCAACCAGCCGGCGCAACCTTGGTGGCCGAAACCTCAAACCAGTGACTATTAATAGTCATGGCCAACCACTTGGTAATCTCAGCCCAGGTCACAGCTCGCAACTGGGCCTCACTGTTGGCCGAAATGATGGTCGTTGACCCTATCCTGGTAGACAACATCCAGATGGTTAGCCAGGACACCAATGCAGACTTGCCAATACCACGGCCAGATGAGATGGCGTGGCGCAAGGTCTCAAAGTTAATCAGCCCCTTTTGGCGCTTAACGTGCTGGGCGATCTCGCGCAAGACT
>RFTJ01000040.1 GCA_009923495.1 Actinomycetota bacterium | reverse complement strand
CGTCTTCAGCGGCCTTGGCCACTTTGAGGGCGGCGGTTAATTCGGTAATCGTCATTTCATTGCTCCTTTGTAAACTCGACTTTGGACATACGTTGACATTTCTGCATCGGTCATGCGCATGGTGATGGGTGGCACGTAAGTGCTTGGCGGGTACACAAACTCTTTTGTTTCGTTCCACTCAGCGGCAATTTGCTTTGCGTGCTGTTCGTCTGTCACCACCGCGCCAGGCTTGGCCGGAAACGTCAGCACGTTTAAGTCATTGCGGTTCATCACGCCCCACCAACCTTTATCGCCACCTAGGCTTTCGGCGCGGTAAGGCGGGAACGCAAAATACTTAGCGGGTAAAGCAGTCATTTATTTACTCCTTTGTGTATTTGAGGGCGGCGGCTTCAAGCTCGTCTATCAGATATTGCAAAAGCAGATGGCCAATGTCAACGTCACCGACGTAAGCGTTAACAAGCACACATTCTGCAACTCGGTCAGGCTCATAGAGCAAGCCCATGGAGTCGGTTGACCCAAACTCTGCTGGGATGTAATCAAAAAAACAGGTTAGCTCAACACCTTCACAGTCAAGGTTGACCTCAAGCAACCCCTCGGGGCAGGGCGGTGAAATGCTCATGGTTGTGTGCTCCAAGCTGCCACCAGTGCAGCAGCGTTGTAGGGAATGGGGGTGACGGTGGACAGGTACAGACCCTTGCCGCGGAGCTTGCGGCCCCAGTCGTCTGTTGCCTTGGTGTTGCACAGTTCACGGCGCCTGACGGCGTTGTAAACCTGGTGCAGGGTAAAGCCAGCGTTAACCAGTTCTTCCATGGTGCGCGGCTCTTGGCAGAAATCTTGAAGGTCGGTCATGCTTGTCCCCTTGCTTTCAGCATTGCGTCTGCCATTCTGTATGCAGCAAAAGCAGTTTCATTTAAATCCATTTCTTGCCGCCATTCGGGATCTGACAAAAAGGCTTGCATAGCTTTAGCAGCCATGTAGTCTGTTAACGACATGCCAAGCTGATCGGTCAAATGGGGGTTGGGGAATGCGTTCATGATGACCACCATGCGACCAACAACGCAGCCAGGCCAACACCAATGGCGGTGGCGGTAAAGATGTCAAGGAGTTTTTGTTTCATGTTTTGCTTTCGGAGTTGTGCGGGGCCGTGGCCCCGGTTGGTTTACTTACGCTCAACGGTGCCAATGAGGTTGCCGTCCATAATCTGGAACAAGACGGCCTTGGCGACATTGAGGGTTTGGCAAGCGCGTTCGGTGTCGCCAACTGACATCAGTTCTTGAGCGTCTGACATCAGGCCGGCGACCACCATGTTGGCGCCGGTGAATTTGTAAGTGATGGAATCTTTGACTGACTCAATGTAAGAGTCAATATCTGCAAAGCCGTACATGGATTCGTTGCGGCTGGCTTGGGTTGCGTTTGTCATTTCATTTACTCCTGGTTGGCCGTAATTGGCGTGATGGTCAGAGAACCTATTTCCCTGCCCATGACCAGAATTCTAGCAAAAAACTAGACCAAACAAGCATACCGCTAGATTATTTTTGATCTTTAAACCCTAATAGGGTTACCACTTACCTCTAGGCGTTAGAGCACGGTGCTAGACTCAGTGCCCTATGAACACACAAATCGCACCAGATGAGCGCCGAGCACTGGCAGAAAAAGTCGGCATGAATGAACAGTACCTATACCAGTGCCTGAGTGGGCGTCGAGAGATGTCTGCCTGGGAGGCTGTGCGCATAGAGCAAGAGAGTGGGGGCAAGATCACTCGCAAGATGCTGTGCCAGGGCAGTTGGAAGTCTATATGGCCAGAGTTGGTGGAGGCATGAGATATTTATCTGTTTGCTCTGGCATTGAGGCGGCAACAGTTGCATGGCATCCATTGGGTTGGAAAGCCGCCGCTTATTCAGAGATCGAAAAATTTCCGTCTCAGGTTCTGGCGCACCACTATCCAAATGTGCCTAATGTGGGCGATATGACCAAATTTAAGGAGTGGACAAATGTCTCAAATGTTGATGTTCTCGTCGGAGGAACTCCCTGCCAATCATTCAGTGTCGCCGGACTCCGAAAAGGATTGGATGACCCACGTGGCAACCTCATGCTTACCTATCTTGCCATTGCTACAAAGTTTAGGCCCAAATGGTTGGTTTGGGAGAACGTCCCCGGCGTGTTATCCAGTAACGGAGGACTCGACTTTGCCTCATTACTTCGAGGGATGGGCGAATGCGGGTATGGGTTCGCATACCGAATTCTTGACGCT
>RFTJ01000039.1 GCA_009923495.1 Actinomycetota bacterium | reverse complement strand
ACCAAAGCCAATGAATTTCCAAACCATACGCTATGAATAAGATTAAAGTTCTAAATCTTTACGCCTGTTTAGGAGGCAATCGTTACAAATGGGATGAGGTTGCGGATATTGAGGTCACGGCGGTTGAACTTGACCCCGAAGCGGCAAGGCTTTATCAAGAAAGATTCCCAAATGATAAAGTTGTTGTTGCTGATGCCCACCAATATCTTCTTGACCATTACAAGGAATTTGATTTTATTTGGAGTTCTCCTCCTTGTCCGAGCCACTCAAAAGCAAGATTTGCGAGAAAGTCGACAACAACGGCCATATACCCAGACTTTAAACTTTATGAAGAGGTTGTATTTCTTGACAATTATTTTGATGGAAAATACTGCGTTGAGAATGTGGTTCCATTTTATGAACCATTGATAGCAGGAAAAAAAAGGGGAAGGCACTTGTATTGGACTAATTTTAATTTACCAAATGATTTACAAGAACGAAAGGTTAGTATCATGGAGGGCAATGATGAGGTAAAACGATGGTGCGAATTTCACGATTATGACTTTTATCAATACAATGGCTCTCAAAGGATTGATAAAATGGCCCGCAATCTTGTGGACTATGAAGCAGGAAAAACTATTTTTAGTGTAGCAATGGGCGTGGTGATTAAGTCAAAAGACAACCAGCAAAGCCTTTTTTAATATGGAAGAATACAACCTCCAAGCCGCCTGCGTAAAGCTATTCGCCATGCTACGCCCAAACGAGCAAGGTTTGCTATTCCTGAACCACAACAACCCCCGAAGCCGTTCCAACGGTTACTTCCTTAAAAACATTGGCCTGACGGCTGGCGTTGCCGACATGACCTACCTATCCCCCAAGGGTGCGGTGTTTCTTGAGTTTAAAACCCCAAAGGGTAAGCAATCCCTCTCCCAAAAGTGGTGGCAGGGGGTCGTGGAGGCAGTTGACTACAAGTACGTAGTCATCCGAAGCGTTGATGATTTCCAACGGATGTTGGATGAATGTTCCTAATTTGTGTATAACTTCGCATTACTAAACCCCTAACCCATGAAAACCTTCAAAGAGTACCTCAAATCCCTTAATGCCTGCCAGCCTGCCGTTGAGTGGGCAGGCGACAAACCCATCGAGCAAGTTGTAGCCGAGTGTCATCGTGGCGATTGGTTGCTGTGGTTGGCGAAAAAATGCGGCGTTGAGTTGCAACCGCTGACCCTTGCCAAGGGGCATTGCGCCAACACAGTGCGGCACTTGATGACCGATGAACGCAGCTTGAAAGCCGTGGACGTAGCTATTGCGTTTGGCGAGGGAAAGGCTACGAGAGAGGAATTGGATACCGCCGCCGCCGATGCCGCTACCGCTGCCTATTACGCTGCCGCTGCCTACTCTGCCGCTAACGCTGCCTATGACGCTGCTGTCGCTGCCTCTGCCGCTACCACTGCCTATGCCTCTGCCGCCCATGCCGACCATGCCGCCTCTGCCGCCAATTCCTCTGCCTATGCCGCCGATGCCTATGCCGCCTCCGATGCCTATGCCGCCGCCTATGCCGCCTATGCCTTCAATCAACAGGAAACCGCTGACATCTGCCGCAAGTACATTGGTGAGTTAATCATTCAGAAAGTAAATCAAATCCTAAACCCATGAAACCAACCCCCACCGATTTCCGCCGCTGGCAACTGCACATCCGCAAGGAGTGCGTCAACTGCACCCGCCCCGACCATGCCGAAACCATCAGCCCATGGCGTGTGAACTGGGTACTGCTTGGCCATATCCTCAACGCTAAAAAAGCATAAGCCATGGAATGGACACGCATAACCCCGCAAACCATGCCCGACTTCATGGAGGAGGTGTTTATCGCCCTGCTCGATGGCAACTACGCCGTGGCATGGCTTAGGGATAACCCGACACCAACATTCACCAATATCCACGGCGATGTATGGTGGGTGCATGAAGTTACTCATTGGATGTACCCAACCCCCCCGAAGCCATGACCACCAGCGTAATTCACCACATGGTGCAGGAAGTAGCCAAAATCTTCAACACCACGCCAAGTGCTATCTGCTCGGCGAATCGCAAACGAGAGAATGTCCTCGCCCGCAACATCGTCACCGACATTGCCTACAACGACTTCCTATTCAAATACCACGAAATCGGGGTGGTTATCAAGCGAACCCATTCCACCCTCATCAAGAACAAACGGAGCTACGAGCAGGACATGATTGCCATGCCTGAAATAAAGTACATCCGCAGACAAGTTTTACACAATGCACAGGATTACTTGCTACACTTGTACGGTGGCTATATTTGTGAGTAAGTGCTACTTAGGTAGTCGGTGAGCCTACGATAATC
>RFTJ01000038.1 GCA_009923495.1 Actinomycetota bacterium | reverse complement strand
TGCGGCTAAGCGACTCTCGGCCGATGTAATCAACTTTGCGGCTAAGGGATCGAGTGTGTCCAAGGGGGAAAGCCTCAAAGACACTGCGCTCACACTCGAAGCAATGGGCGCTGACGCCATCGTGTTGCGGCATCACGCAAGTGGCGCGGCAAATACTTTGGCGCACTCAGGCTGGATTAGCGGAAGTGTGGTCAACGCGGGTGATGGCACACACGAACATCCAACCCAAGCCTTGCTCGACGCCTACACTCTGCGCCAGAACTTGCGCGGTGGCGAAGGCGACCTTGCCGGACTAACGGTCACCATTGTCGGCGACATCTTGCATAGCCGTGTGGCGCGTTCGAATGTTCACCTACTCAAAACGCTTGGTGCGAGTGTGCGCTTGGTTGCACCACCGACCTTGCTGCCAATCGGGGCCGACACTTGGGGAGTCGAAACTAGTTACAACCTCGACGAAGCGCTTGAGGACGCTGACGCGGTGATGATGCTACGCATTCAACAAGAGCGCATGAACGCGGCCTACTTCCCAACCATTCACGAATACTCGGCCCGCTACGGCTTGAATCAAGCGCGAGTAGCTCGAATGAAACCAAACGCGATCGTCATGCACCCCGGTCCCATGAACCGCGGAGTTGAAATTACCGCCGAAGTTGCCGATGGACCGCAATCGGTCATCGTGCAGCAGGTGGCCAACGGAGTCAGCGTGCGCATGGCAGTGCTGTATTTAATGCTCGGCGGAAGTGAGGCGTAATCATGAGTCAGTATTTATTGAAAGATGTTTCGGTAGTTGGCGGTGCGCCAACCGATGTTCTGATTAACGACGGTGTGATTGCCGATATCGGTGCTGGTTTGAATGCGAGTGAAGCCACGGTGATTGATGGCTCTGGCACTATCGCACTGCCTGGCCTAGTCGATCTGCACACGCACTTGCGCCAACCAGGCAAGGAAGAGGCCGAAACCGTGCTCAGCGGTTCACGCGCCGCCGCAGCCGGTGGTTTCACCAGCGTGCATGCCATGGCCAACACCAACCCAGTTGCCGACACGGCTGGTGTGGTCGAGCAAGTTTGGCGCCTCGGTAACGAAGCTGGACTGGTTGATGTGCGACCAGTTGGCGCAGTCACTCGAGGACTTGAAGGTAGCGCACTGGCTGAACTTGGTGCGATGGCCGACAGCCCCGCGCAGGTACGAGTGTTCAGTGACGACGGTAAGTGTGTGCACGACCCAGTCATCATGCGTCGCGCACTTGAGTACGTGAAAGCATTTGATGGCGTCATCGCTCAGCACGCGCAGGAACCAAAACTTACTGAAGATTCGCAGATGAACGAGGGCATCATCTCGGGCCAACTCGGATTGCGCGGCTGGCCAGCCGTTGCTGAAGAGGCCATCATCGCTCGCGACGTACTTCTGGCAGACCATGTCGGTGCACGCCTACACATCTGCCACTTATCAACCGCAGGCAGTGTCGAGATTGTCCGCTGGGCTAAGAGTCGCGGTATTAACGTAACGGCTGAAGTTACCCCGCATCACCTCATCCTGACCGACGAACTTGTCACTTCATACAACCCTTTGTTCAAGGTCAATCCACCGCTGCGCACCCAGGCTGATGTTGAAGCGGTCCGAGCAGGCTTGGCTGATGGCACCATCGACATTGTCGCTACCGACCATGCTCCTCATCCAACCCAAGATAAGGATTGTGAATGGAGTGCCGCGGCCTTCGGTATGACTGGACTGGAAACAGCACTCCAGGTTGTGCACGCTTCGATGGTGAAAACCGGCCTGTTGACTTGGGAGCAAGTTGCCGATCGAATGTCTTATGCTCCTGCGCAAATTGGTCGGGTTGCCACTCAAGGACAACCGCTTGTGGCAGGAGCTCCGGCAAACATCGTTATCTTTAATCCGAACACAGAAGTCATTATCAACGCTGCAGATTCTGTTAGTGCAAGTAGAAACACCCCGTTCGCTGGCTACACTTTGCCCGGAAAAGTTGAAGCAACTTTTTTTGCGGGTAGGCCAACAGTGCTAGATGGAAAGTTGGTGTGATCACTCTGGTTAATCTCGAGCCGCAATCGGCCCCAGTAACTGATGTGACTTCCCGCATTTTCTTCACAGCACTTGTAATCATCGTCATCTTGTTCGCCCTTTGGGCAATGCGCCGGGCGTGGGAAGCTAAAGCAAAGCCGTTCTCCGACTTACCGGCTCCGGCTAACGCTGTCCCCACCGGCAGTTTGGCGGTAACCGAGGCATTAGTGGCTCGATTTGCTGGCTCTACTATCTCTGGAAAATGGCTACACCGCATCACTGCACATGGACTTGGTACTCCAAGAAGCGTTGTTGCCCAGGTTTATTCCGATGGGATCTTCATTACTGACGAGGGCAAATTTGGTCTTTGGATCAGTAAAGACCAATTGACTGACATTCGGTTAAGTCGAGGCATAGCTGGTGACGTTGTCGAGCCAGAAGGCATGGTAATTCTTAGCTGGCTTCTTGGTGCGACCAGTATTGATTCAGGGATACGGATAACTCGCCACCAGGAACATGAAATTTTCTACAACGCAGCAAGCAATTTAGTGAAGGGTGTAAGTGAATGACGAGCGCAGTTCTAGTACTAGAAGATGGCCAGGTATACCCAGGTAATTCCTTCGGATCGGTTGGTACTGCATTTGGCGAAGCAGTTTTTTCCACCGGCATGACTGGCTATCAAGAGACCATCACCGACCCTTCGTACTGCGGCCAAGTTGTTGTTCAGACCGCGCCACACATTGGCAATACCGGCTGGAATGACGAAGACGATGAGTCAACGCAAATTTGGGT
>RFTJ01000037.1 GCA_009923495.1 Actinomycetota bacterium | reverse complement strand
GTAGATAACGACAGTCCCGCACCAGCCGTGTATGCAGTAGCGCCAGACGAGAACTGCGAGAACACCAAGCTCGTCGAGCCAACCGTAATCGGCAGCGCAGTTGTCTGCACCCAAGAAGTGTTGGTGTTAACCGTCCCGGCAGTAATCAGGAAGTAGTTACCAGCATTGATCTGGTTGTAACCGCTGCCCGACGTATTCATGTCGGTCGCGCGAGTCAGCAGAAATGGGGTAGACCCATCACCAACCGTAGTTACAGTATAAACACCGTTCTGTAGCGAAGACGCTTGATCTTTAACGAGAATTCGGTTTCCAACGCTAGGCGTAACCGAGTCTACCGACAACGCGCCGTTAGCCGTTGCGGTCAGCGTTGCACCAACACCTGCCGTTCCGTTGCTGTACGTTACCGTTGGCAACGCTGCGGTCGTTGCTAAATTACAAGCCGCATGGAACGTCAGACCAACAGCAATTGAGTCAACGTAAGACTTGTTGACTAGATCGTTGGCGCTGCTTGGTGCGGTTGTAATCTGACCAACAGAGGTTGTAAATGTCGTAAACGCGCCCGTGGACGGCGTGGTAGCACCTACGGACGTATTGTTGATCGTGCCGCCAGTAAACGCACCACCTGTTACCGTTTTGCCCGTAAACGTCAGCGCAGAGGGCAGCGATAGCGTAATTGCCGACGATCCGCTAGATGTAATCTCGTTAGCCGTGCCGGTTACGCTTGTAACCGTGGACGTACCAGCCGACGCTGCGGTAATACGTCCATAAGCGTCAACCGTTAGGTTGGTGTTGGTGTAGCTACCGGGGGCAACTGAAGTTGCCGCCAAGCTAATTGTGCCGCTTGTGGTAATCGGGCCACCAGTCAGTCCAGCACCCGTTGCTACGCTAATGACCGAGCCCGAACCGCCGCCACCGATATCGCTAACGGCAACTTGCTTGGTTACACCGCCTTGGACAATGGGGACGACTTCGGTTCCCGCAAGCGGGGTAGTCGCCGCCGGTAGTGCCGTAATCGTGGTATTTGCCATGCTTTACTCGAAAAACACCGTTGCAGTAACGGTTCCGCTGATCACAACATACAGGCCGGAGCTAAAATAAACCCCGCCTTCGTCGCCGGTAAACACATAACTGGTCGCACCAGTTGGCGTAAACACCCCGACAATCGTGTCGGTCGTAGTGGCGGCGGCGCTGTTGTACACCGTAATCGTAGGTGTACTGCTGGCGGCAGATACAAAGATGCCCTTGAGCTTGCCACCCATCGGCTTGACGTTAGCCGATGCCGTTAAATATCTGTACGTCGCGGCCATATTTACCTCACGCCAAGAAGCGTAGTTTGTAGAGGGTTCTCAGATAGACTTCAATGATGTTGTCAATCAACTGCTGCAAAGACATATCAGTCTTGTCGACAACTTCATAACGAGCAGCTTCAATCTCAGCCAACTGAGCTTCCAAGAATTCTATGATGTTAGTCGTTTTCTTGGCTGACATCAACGTAATTGGGCCAATCAGACCGTGCCGGCCCTGATAGGCTTCGGCAAAATCGTCTGCCGCTTCAATGATCAACTCGTAAAACTTCTGCAACGCCTTGTGTTTGCTGTAACTACGGGTGTTCAGGTGTACGCTATGGGATACATCACGCGCTAAGAACAACAGACCTACGAAATCAGCGGCTTTCATTGCATCATCCCTTGCTGTGGTGCGTACTCAGCCGATTCCGGCAGCATCTCGTTTGTTTCCCGTCCGGGCATCTCGCTAACCAGATCGCCACTCGTAATCATACCGTGTAACGTACCCATAACGATGTCTTGAATCTGCTCTTCAGACATACCCGCTTGGACCGCTGCAATACGCTTAGTCTCAGCGTCAAATGCCTTGATCTTAGCCTCGTAGTCTTTGCGCTCCATGTCCTGCGCTTCCATCGACTTGCCGACGTTCTGCAACATCTGGTGCAGTTGATCCAACTCTGCCGCCATCGCTTGCATTTGTTGCTGCGCTGCTTGCAATTGTGGATTATCCTCGGCGTCGCCCATGAGCTTGGGGTCAATCGTTTTGGCAAACCGTTTGGACATTTCCTGTGCGCCAGGCCAATCCATGTTCTTGACGAACAGGTCGCCAGCGACTGACCAAAGTTGTGGATTGCCCTGCAACAGTTGCGCCATCGCCTCAAGAGCCTCTTGGCGCTTGGTCGCGTAGCCAGGGCCAGTAGCAACCACTACGTCGTACTTGCCAACAGACGGGTTGTAGATCTTGTCGATTACAATCCCTTCTTGATTCTGGATCTTACGCACAGGTTCTTGCTGCGTAGGGTCAATCTTGACCATCTTTGTCTCGCCATCAATCCCAATAATTCGGGCGATGCGCTGCGTGTCGTAAATCTTCGGGATAATGTCAATCAACTGCCGTCCAACATAGCGAACAGCCCGCGCCAAGTTGTCTTGGTAGTGATAAGTGCCTACATCGCCCTCACGCTGGCGGGCTAGGATAGCTCTGCCGGAGCGTTCATTAGACGTTTGGCCCAAACTGGCGTTGTACTGCCCGGTAGCAGACTTAATGTCTTCCGACGCACCTAATTTGGCTTGCATCAAGCCAGATGACGCCATTGGAGGTTGTGCGCGTTGCGGTAACGGCAAAATTGCACCCTGGCCGTCCGTTACGTCTGGATTGACCTCCAAATAAGGCCAATTATTCGTGTTTGCGGTCTTCCATTGGGTCTCGTACCCTTCAAACTGACCGCCATAACCAATAAACGGGGCCTTTGGAGCCAGCGCCAGCATCTCTGCCTCTTGGCTAGTCCAATAGTTGTACATCCGTTGGGCATCTTTTGCGTTACGCACCAGCCCACTGATGTAAATGCGGCCTTCAACCTCGTATTCGTTGCCAATCACCCGCACAACAGGGATGCAACTACCG
>RFTJ01000036.1 GCA_009923495.1 Actinomycetota bacterium | reverse complement strand
CAGCAATCTGCTTGGCTTCGTCAAACGAAGTAGCCATGCCGTGTTTTGGTGCCGGTAAGCCGGCATCAGCAAGCACCTTGCCAAATGCACCGCGCTCTTCGGCAAGCTCGATGGCGTCAGGTGAGGTTCCCAAAATTGTGATGCCCGCATCTTGCAGACCTTGTGCCAAGCCCAGCGGTGTTTGACCACCAAGTTGAGTGATTACCCCAACAACAGGGCCGGCCAAAGTTTCAGCGTGAATGACTTCAAGTACATCTTCAAGTGTGAGCGGCTCAAAGTAGAGGCGACTTGAAGTGTCGTAGTCGGTCGAGACTGTTTCGGGATTGCAGTTGACCATGATGGTGTCGAAGCCACGCTCGCGCAGAGTTAGCGAAGCATGAACACACGAGTAGTCAAACTCGATGCCCTGGCCGATGCGGTTTGGTCCTGAGCCCAAGATGATGACCGCAGGATTTTCACGAGGCGCTACTTCAGTTTCTTGGTCGTAGCTTGAATAGTGATACGGCGTCTTGGCGGCAAACTCAGCCGCGCAGGTATCGACAGTTTTGTAAACGGGGCGTAAGTCGAGTGTGTGGCGAAGACCGCGGATTTCAGCCTCGGTAGTGCCCCGAATTGCGGCAATTTGCGCATCCGAAAAGCCATGTTGTTTGGCCGCGAATAGTGAGTCGCGATCAAGCGCGTCCACTGCAGCAATCTCGCGGGCCACTTCGCAGAGCAACACGATTTGGTCTAAGAACCATTGGTCGATCTTGGTGGCAGCAAAGACCTGATCAATTGATGCTCCGGCCCAGAGTGCTTGTTGCACTAGATTTAGGCGACCATCATGTGGCACCTTCATCCGCTGGAGCAAGTCGGCAACATCAATCGACTTGGGATCGGTTGCCCAGTTGAAGATTGCTTCTTTCTTTTCAATACTGCGTAGAGCCTTTTGCAAACTTTCAGTGAAGTTGCGACCGATGGCCATTGCTTCACCAACTGATTTCATAGTGGTGGTCAAAGTGGCATCAGCATTTGGGAATTTCTCGAAGGCAAACCGTGGCACTTTAGTAACTACATAGTCCAAAGTTGGTTCAAAGGATGCCGGAGTTTCCTTGGTGATGTCGTTCGGGATTTCATCGAGTGTGTATCCGATAGCAAGACGCGCGGCAATCTTGGCAATCGGGAAGCCAGTGGCCTTACTTGCCAACGCCGATGAACGCGAGACGCGCGGGTTCATTTCAATGATGATGATGCGGCCGTTTACTGGATTTACCGCGAACTGAATGTTGCAACCGCCGGTGTCGACACCGACCGCACGAATGATGGCGATGCCCAAATCACGAAGGCGTTGGTATTCGCGATCAGTCAAAGTCATGGCTGGGGCAATGGTGATGGAGTCACCTGTGTGAACTCCCATTGGGTCCACATTCTCGATAGAGCAGATGACCACAACATTGTCGTGCTTATCGCGCATCAACTCGAGTTCGTACTCTTTCCAGCCGATGATTGATTCTTCAAGCAATACTTCGGTGGTCGGACTTGCTTGCAGGCCAAGACCAGCGATGCGATGTAAGTCTTCTTCGTCGTAAGCGATACCCGAACCCGCACCACCCATGGTGAATGATGGGCGCACTACAACTGGATAGCCAAGTTCTTTCACGCCTTCGAGGCAGTCTTCCATGCTGTGACAGATGAACGACTTAGCACTTTCGCCGCCGATAGCTTCGACGATGCCTCGGAAGATCTCGCGGTTTTCACCACGTTCGATGGCATCAACATTTGCGCCGATTAGTTCTACGTTGTACTTCTCGAGTGCGCCCGATGTGTGTAACGCCATTGCGGTGTTCAGCGCAGTCTGACCGCCGAGGGTCGGTAGCAGTGCGTCTGGGCGCTCTTTCTCGATGATGCTGGCGACAACTTCAGGAGTGATTGGCTCGATGTATGTGGCATCGGCAAACTCTGGATCGGTCATGATGGTTGCCGGATTACTGTTTACCAAAATCACGCGCAGTCCTTCGGACTTAAGAACTCGGCAAGCTTGGGTGCCCGAGTAATCGAACTCGCAGGCTTGGCCAATCACGATTGGGCCAGAGCCAATGACCATGACGGACTTGATGTCTTCACGACGTGGCATTAGCGAGCACCTTCCATAAGCGCGATGAAGCGGTCGAATAAGTAAGCCGAATCATGCGGTCCGGCCGCAGCTTCGGGGTGATACTGAACACTGAACGCTGGCACATCCAGACATTCCAAACCTTCAACGACATCGTCGTTTAAGCACACGTGACTTACGCGAACTCGACCAAACTCGGTCTCGCTATCGCGATCGAGTGGCGCATCAACAGCGAAGCCGTGGTTGTGTGCGGTAACTTCAACTTTGCCGGTAGTGCGATCCATTACCGGCTGATTGATGCCACGGTGACCGTAACGCAACTTGTAAGTACCAAAGCCCAGTGCGCGACCCAAAATTTGATTGCCAAAACAGATGCCGAACAGCGGACACTTAACCGAAAGGGCTGCCTTCACAATTGCTATGGCGTGGCTCGCCGTTGCAGGGTCGCCGGGGCCATTTGAGAAAAACACGCCATCCGGACCAGCTGCCAAAAACTCATCAATACTGGTATCCGCCGGCATTACATGCACTTCAATGCCACGCTGGGCCATCAATTCTGGAGTCATTGCCTTTATGCCCAAATCAAGCGCGGCAACCTGGTACTTCTTTTCCCCTACTGCGGAAACGATGTAGGGCTCTTTTGTTGTGACAGTCTGCGAAAAACTTGCACCGGACATCTCGGGCACGGTTCGGACTTGGCTTAACAGCTCTTCGATAGGAGCCTGGGCTGCCTGCCCGCTGAAGATGCCAACTCGCATAGCGCCTTGTTCGCGGAGATGGCGCGTTAGTGCTCGGGTGTCTATCCCGCTGATTCCGACAACTTTCTGTTCAGTAAGTGCCTCGTCTAGTGATTTAGTTGCACGCCAATTAGAAACCCGACGGGCTGGGTCGCGCACCACATAACCAGCTACCCAAATTTGCGTTGACTCATCGTCTTCGTCATTCCAACCGGTATTGCCGATGTGTGGCGCAGTCTGAACAACAACTTGGCCGCAGTA
>RFTJ01000035.1 GCA_009923495.1 Actinomycetota bacterium | reverse complement strand
TGGTCGGAAATCTTGCCCAACCTTTGGCAAGGTGGAACTGATTGGGGAACCAAGGACAAACCCATCACTCTGTCCAACTTTGATTCGGTATACACGTTCCAGCGAACTTCGGCTGCTGCATATTCGTATGTCAAGGAGACGCGCTTTGGATTTAGCGATGGCGATATGTCTGACTTGAACCCCAAGGAAGACCTTTACGAACTGGCACGTTCTGCTCACCGCGATTGGAAGAGGGGTATGCGCGTACTGATTCGGTGTGCGGCTGGATGGAATCGTTCGGGAATCGTCATGGCTCTCGTACTGATTCGGGATGGCTACTCGGTAGAGGGTGCCATTGACTTAATTCGTGAGAAGCGTTGCCCAGAGGCTTTGTGCAATAGCACTTTCACGAGGTGGCTTCGTGAAGAAGTTGGCGAGAACCTTGAGTTCTGGCGCAACTAGGTAGTAAAAAGATAACCCCTCACAGATTGTGGGGGGTTTCTTTTTAGTTGGCTCTGAATAGACTGCCTCTAAAATCTGGGAGTCGTCGACGTGCCAGAGAGCGTGCGGTAATCTTTCCGCCAACAAATCCTGCTGGTGGTTTGATTACTAGTGCGGTAAGTGCGTGGACTAGGGCATCGACTCGGTCTGGTGATTTTCCTTCACCCGGTATCCACGACAGCATCTGACTCTCAAGGTCACCCATGTATCCCAAGTGGTGGATTCTTCCTTGTTCGTATGCAAGTGTGACGGGTTCTGCTCGGAGTGCCTTGCCATATTTGGAGTGGACTTCAAAGACTTTGATGTTGGGGTCGATGGCGTTGATTGCGTTACGGACTAGCGCACCACCTTGGTTGACTTCGGCTACGACGGGGCATCCCCATTTGCGTGCCATTGCTACGACTCGGTTTGCCCATACTTCGGGTGACCCAAGAATGGATGCGTCTTCTAGTACCCATGCTTGTCTCTTGTAAAGGTCTCGTTCTCCAGTCGAGGCGCAGACAATAATTCCACATTCGTCACGAGGGTTCTCAGCAACTGACGGGTCGACACCAATTACTCGTAGGGGAATGTTTGGTGGCATTGATGATTGTCTGCTTCGTTCAATTAGTTCGTCTGTCCAGAGTGCGCCTTCAACAGCGTCTAGCATTTCTCCGTAGAGTTCTTGTTGCGCCAACCGCGTACCAGCGTAGACACCAGTGATTGCTTCAAGGTATGCGCTTGACAGGTTTCCTGAGTTGTCTAGGGTTGACCCTCGTGTGACGACAACACGACCTGTCTTCTCTGCTTCGTCTAGCAACTTATATAGAAGTGGTACACGCTTCGGCGTAGTGGTGCACATAATCTTTGGGTGTGAGCCTAGACGTGTGCCAACACGAAGGTTGTCGAAGGCGGTCATGCCTGCTGCGTCAGGTGTCTGTCGCCAAGCAGCCACCTCGTCGCCCCAAGCGTGAGTGAACTGAGGTCCACGAAGTGAGTCAGGTTCGTCTGCTGTGAAGCAGGTAGCAGTGTTGCCATTGGGCCATGTGAGTCGGCGTTTGGAAGGTTCGTATAATGGACGCTCGGAGGGTGGGGTGACATTCATAATCCCCGATTCACCTTCAACGATAACGTCACGCACGTCAGCGGCTGTACGTGCAACGAGGGCAAATCTTCGCTGTCCAGTAGTTGTGTATTTGGCTTCCTCGCGTACCCATTCGGCGGCAGTTCTTGTTTTGCCAGCACCACGACCAGCCATGTATAACCAGATAGCCCAGTCACCTTCAGGTGCTTGTTGCTCAGGGCGACCCCAAACTGACCAGTCCCATAGTAGGGAGTCAGCATTCATTCCAGAAAGTACTAGAGCACGTTCGTCATCGGGAAGTCCAGCCAACTGTTCCATTATGCTTTTCGCCATATGGACAATTGTAGTCTAATAAAAGAACCCCCAGCACGGTGAACATGCTGAGGGAACTTTATCCGCGTCTATGCGTATCAGGCAATCACACGGTTTTTTAACGGCTGGTATACGCGACTGTTTGTTGTTTCAGTCATTGGCTTGTAGCCATATCGAGTGAGGCGGAATCGAATGGCACTGTGGGTAATGCCAAGTCGCTTACCGAGTCGGTACAGTGTCACACCTTCGACAGTGTGTGCGTGGTTCAACAGGCTTGTGTATTCTTCGGCTTCTGCTCGAAAGCGAGGTGAACTTGAGCGTACTCGTTGCGCCATTGGCTGGAGTTCCAGAAGACGGGAGAGAGTCTCTGGCTTAGGTTCAATGTAGACACGAGCAACTTTTTCTGCATAGCGCGGTGGCTCTGGAACATAGAACTCAGCCTTTGTCGCTTCGGAAGGTACGGTACAAATCTGTCGCACTCGTTCCCGCGAAAGACCAATTACGTCTGAGATACTTGCGAGAGTCCACCCAGCAATTCTGAGTGCACGCACATAATCGTCACGCTCTTCTGATGTGTTGATTTTGTCGAAGATAATCTTGGTACTCATTGGTAACTTGATGTTTCTTTTCTTTTGTTTCGTCATTTCTTTCAATTCTTTCTCTTTTGTATTACTTTTGATTTTCTGTAATTGTCCATAACTCAATCATATCGGTAAGAAATGGCAAGTAGTGGGTAATTACGCTGATAGACAAATCTTGATTAGATGCGCTGGGAAAGAAGTGCAAATGTGATTGCTGCTGAGCCAAGCCCCAGAACAAGAATAAGTTTTGCGGGAAAGATTAAGGCAACGAGGATGGCGATTATTCCAAGCGCAGCAGCAATGACAGCCACCCACACAACTTCTCGCAGACGAATCAACCAGTTGGGCATTTTATTTTTCTTCCTTCTTGTCGGTGTTCGCCTCTACTTGGGGCATTACAACCCCAAGTAACGGCGTACTGCTTGCTTCTCGCATCTTTTGAATTGCCTGAATCTTCACGACAACATAGATGGAGAATCCTACGAAGATGCCAAGGCCAATGAGTCCAGCAATCAATGCTTCATTCATGTTCTTTCCTTATCTACTTGACATCATTGTATATCGTGGAAACCACAGTTGCCCACACCTGGGGGGTGTGTGTCCTTGGTTGGTATCCACCAGCACCACCAATGAGGACTCGACCTTCGGCGTACTTGTTTGCCATTTCAGCAACTTTGTGCGACGCATAGCGGTAGCCATCGTATGTGTACTTCAGACCCCAGTGTTCGCCTTCGTGTCCATCTGCGCCAGTGGCGAGGAGGATTACGTCAGGTTGGTACTCGGCAATCTTCTCAGCGATTCCATCAATTGCCCAAGCAAATGCTTCGTCACCTTGACCACGTTGTAAGCACCAGTTGTACCAGTG
>RFTJ01000034.1 GCA_009923495.1 Actinomycetota bacterium | reverse complement strand
TACGGCCTACCATCGTGAAGGTTCAGGAGATGAGGATTCAGCCTATCGTTGGGTCCGCCCTGTACGGCGAATTGGTGGGGCAGGTGGTCAGTGGTAATACGACTGCGCTGAACAACACACTCTTGGAGGATTACATTCAGCCTGCGATGGTGCAGTGGCTTTACTACGAGTTGCCCATGGTTCTCGCCTTTAAGTACATGAACAAGGGCATGGTCCGCAGAACCAGCGAGGAATCTACGCAGATGAGCATGGACGAAATCACCCGCCTGACGGACAAGGTGAAGAACGATGCCGAATGGTACTCCGAAAGGATAACCCGCTACCTCATGGAAAACCGTAGCGATTATCCGCTCTTCAACTCACCTCCATCGGCCATCGATACCATCTACCCGAACGGCACGAATTACAACACAGGCATGGCCTTGGATGCTCGCACCCTGCGCCGTGGTGCTGGCTTGGATAGACCTTGGCCTTACGGTTATGACCCCTACTGCAACAACTGCTAAACTCTATGGGAGCGCACTCTAAAAACATTTTGAAACTACAAGCCTATGTCTTGGATAAAAATAAAGCAAGCCTTGCTGACGCTGGCAAACTCACACCCGCAAGTGAACTCCTTCGGAACGGGCGACCCGCTTGCGATAGGAACGGACAACACGATAAACCTGCGAACTCCCAGCCGTGAGCGAATCGTTTATCCACTCGTGTTTGCAGACGTTCAATCGGCAACTACTGATGCTGGCACTCTCTCTTTGGTTGTGGGTGTCTATTTCAGCGACCGAGTGGAATCCATTGCCTCGATGGGCGGCGTGGTTTCGGGCAGTCCGACATTGGGTTGGCAGGATAACGAGGACGAGGTATTGAGCGACCAACTGCAAATCGCTCAGGACTTCATTAGCTCGCTCACGAACGACCCAAGCCAAGAATGGACGCTAAGTACCTCCGTGTCATTAACGAGGTTTGTAGAGAGCCGTGATGACCGTACGGCAGGGTGGGTAGCTACGCTACAGTTCCAAATACCCTACAGCCACTCCGTTTGTGAAATTCCCTCTTAATTTACATTTACCCTAAAGCAACCCATACAAAATGCCTACTCCAATTCTCCAACAAATGCTCGGCCAAGGTGGTACGATGCAATTCATTGACGCAGCCGTCAGCGGTGCGAACTTCGACTTCATTGTGGTCAATATCGCAAGCGGTTTCAGCACACTCACAGGCACAGGCGGCGAGAATCTTCTCACTGCTTATTCGTTGACCAGCAAAACCGTTTCCGCTGGAATCGTCATCAGCGGTCGCAACGGCGGCAAGATTACTGCCGTAACCCCAACGGGCGGCGGTTCGGTCATCGGTTACACGTTCCTCTAAGCCATGCTGATAGGTTACGGTTACGGCTACCCAAAGCCTCTATTCATAGATGGCATTGACGCTGCTGCATGGGCGGAGTACAATAACCGTGCGAATACGGATAACGCCGTAACTGCGGAGGCGGCGGTGTACGGATGCTTATTCAATCGCTTTTCCGCAATCTATTCCCAGTCCGAGCAATACAGACAACCGTGGCGACTTCAATGTAACTCGTGCGACTGCGGCGACAAGGGTCAACTCTGCTGGGTTGATTGAATCCGTGGCTTCGGGCATACCGAGGTTGGACTACTTCGCCAGCGGTGGAGTGGTCGGTTGCCCTGCGTTGCTTGTGGAGCCGAGTGCGCAGAATTTGGTATTGCATTCCCGTGACTTGACCAACGCCGTTTGGTCGGGAAGCAATGTAACTACCGCCAAGAATGCAGTCGGCGCAGACGGGGTCGCATCGGGAGCCACAACGCTGACCGCTACGGCGGCAAGTGGAACGGTATTGCAGGCACTTTCACACGCATCGCAGAGCCGCATATTCTCGGCTTATGTGCGCCGTGTTTCGGGGTCGGGTGCAATACAAATGACAACCAACGGAGGAACGAATTGGACTACCGTTACGATTTCATCCCTTTACACGCAAGTCGCCTGTGCCGCTCAAACGGTTGCAAGTGGTACGGTTGGATTTAGGATGGCCGTAAGCGGCGATGTAATTGAGGTGGACTTCACCCAAGGCGAGGTTGGCCCTGTATTTACTTCACCCATCCCCACAACCACCGCACCTGTAACCCGCAACGCCGATGTTGTTTCGGTGAGCGGAGCGGTCAGCGGGAGTATTGGGCAGACGCAGGGAACGCTTTATGCGGAGGTTGATGCAGTGAACTGGACAAATCTTGGACGAATTTTTGTTGTGAGTGATGGCACAACATTAAATGCGATTTCTATTTTGTTTAATACATCGAACAGATTTCGATTGATAATAGACAATGGTGGTAGTTCTGCACAAGCAGACATTTCCTCTTCTTCTCTTAGCAATGGAGTTCATAAGATAGCTGTTGCATATGCAAATAATGATATTGCTTTTTTTGTTGATGGAGTTTTAGTAGGAACAGATACAAGTGCTACAATACCAGCTTGCTCGCAAATATTCTTAGGCAAAATTGGCACAAGTTCATCAACGAACTTTATGAACGACCGCATCCGTGCCGCCGCCCTCTACACCACTCGCCTGACCAACGCTCAACTCGCATCCCTCACGACCCTCTAATGGCTACCTTCCGTAAGTACGCATTCCCCAAGCAAGCCGATGCCGATAAGGTACTCGCACTCTGCACAGGCACAACCGCTGCGGTAGCACTCGGAACACTCGATGGCCTAATCTCCTACGACATCCTGTGGGAAGGCGATGCACCCGAAGATGCGACCAAGTTTGAAACTTGGCCCACACCCTGCGGAGTGCATTCCTTCCTCGGCTGGGATGAGCAGTACACCGAAGATTACAACCAACACAAATCGCTAAGCAAATGAAACTATTCCGCAAACGCAACCCCGAAAACACCCCAAAACTCCCAATCATGAAAGCAGCAACACTCGCACTCCTTCGCCACCTCCTTACCTTCATCGGAGGCGCACTTGTCGCCAAAGGTTTCATCGACACCGAATCCCTGCAAGAACTCATTGGCGCACTCATTACCCTGCTGTCCATCGGCTGGATGACCGTAGATAAAGCCAAAGCTGCTCCCAAGCCGTGAACCTGCTGGAAACAACCGTAATCGGCACGGTCAGCGCAATCGTTGGCGGTGCAGTGGCTTGGCTGACAAGGGGTCGCTTTACGGCGGATTCCCTGCAGGTGAAGCAAGCCCAAGCGGTGCTGGCGATGTGGCAGCAGACGGCAGAGGCACAGCAGAAGGAATTGGCGCAACTAAGGAATGAAATCGTAAGTTTGCGAGAGCGGATAGAGTGCTTGGAGAGTACAATCCA
>RFTJ01000033.1 GCA_009923495.1 Actinomycetota bacterium | reverse complement strand
GTGGGGCCACCGTAGGCGATATAAATTGAAGGTGTAATTGGAGCAAGACCACCGTAGGTAAACATCCCCAAAAAGCCGCTCATGACACGCCCAGACCAAAGACGTACCAAGTATCGGTGTCAACCTTAATCATCGTTGCGACGCCGTTAGACGCGACAGATCGGTTGCCGGTAGATGTGGAGTTGGCGAGCTTGAGCGTAACGCCAGTTCCAGCTTGGATGACCAGCGCCGTGGCGTTGCTCACCACGCTGATGACCGTACCAATCTCAAACGCTACGCTACTGTACGGTGGGACCGTGACGTTGCCGGTTAGGTATAGATGTTTGGCGCTATCAGACAAAACCAGCGTTCCGCTGGTGTTGCTTGATTGAGGCACGGTCCGAAAACCAAACCCGTACAAGTTGCCGGCGCTGTCTTTGACCGTTGACCCGCTTGCCAGACCGCTAATAGTCTTGTTGGTCAGCGTCTGCGTGCCAGTAAGCGTGACAACCGTGTTGTCAATCGCAATCGTGCCGGTTGAAACGATTGGACCGCCGGTCAGACCTGTGCCGGTGTTGACTTGGGTGACGCCGCTATCAAACGCTGGCTGGCCTACGGGGCCGAGTTCCAGCGTGTTGACCATGCTGTAAAGTTCAGTTACTTGCGAGCCGATAGGATCGTAATTGAAGTCTTCAATCGCGGTCGCGTTTGCACCAGATCCGGTCAACGTAAACAGGTTCAGAAAGAACCGATACCATTCACGCGACATTAGCCCGGTGCGCTGATCAATAAAGTCGACCCGAGGCGCAGGGATCTGCGTGATGTTATTGATAACTGGCATTAGGCGCTTGTCCCGCTCAAGTGCAGTTCAGCCCCCATGATCGCAATCTTGACCGGATCTGTGCCAGACAACTCGTACACTCGATCACGCAGTTTGAGAGTCATACCAAGGCGACGCCAGAACACGCGCTGCTGATAGACGCCAATCTTGCCAAGAACTGCCCAATGTTCGTTAGACCAAGTATGACCGCCATCGTCTGACCAGCGCAGCATTACTTGCGGGTCCGAGCCAACCGTAGGCTCACCTTCGGCGACGCTGACTAGATAGTCACCACTCTCGGTAGTGATGTACAAGCCAGACTCGGTAAGCAGATACGTTGGGTCTGTACCGCCGCTGTTATTGATTCCAACGCCAGACTCGCAATCTAGTTGTAGGCTATGGTGCGCTGTACGGGTTAGGTTGTTCTGTCCGCTTGGTAACGCCCGCCAGGAACGCAACCACTTTTGAGGGCTACCGTTATCGGCGTAAACGTCTAAATCAAAAGCGTACAGATTGCCATTAGCAAAGTCGCCAACAACAATTTCGCTATTGAACGCCATCTGACAGTTGCTGCGATGCCGCAAAAACTGACCGTTAGAGAACGCTGCCCGCTCATGCCATGCTTGTGTAGATACATCATAGACCCACGTTGCGTTGGCTGATGGGAATGTCAGGACATAGAAAGCGTGGCCTTCTTGCTGATAGGTATACGCAACTGCGTCGCTGATGATTGGATATTGTGCAATCGCGTATTCAATCGCGTGGGTGCTGATCCGCTGGCCGGTATAGCCGTTGGCGCGGTAGACGATGCCCTGGCCGCGAGCGTCCGCGCCTAACCAAAATAGACCGTTGTCTAATTTGGCGACCGAGAATGTCGCAGCGCAACCAATCTCGTTATACGCGCCTTGGATGCGTTGCAGCGGAAAGTCTGCGTTTCCGGCGTCGTACCAAACTTCAACTGAGTTAGTGCCATACAACCACACTTCGCGGTGGTCAACGATCATGCTAACCAGATTGTCTGGCGAACCTTCCGCGCTGGCAAAATCCAACGGATCAACCGACGTACCTTCTAACAGCGCGGTCACCCAAAGTTTTTGAGTGTTAGGCTGGATAAAAACAAAGTAACCGTCTAGATAGCCAACGGTCAACGCGCCTGGGAAGTCTGGGTCCGTAATCTGTACAAAGACATTGGTCAGCGAGTTGTAGATGTAGCTTGGGCCGTTACACGCGATGAACAGTTGAGTACCGTTATCAGCCATGCTGACCGGCCCCGTGCCTGACACAGTACCCAAAAATGTTGCGGTATAACTGCTATTGATGCTGTAAAGACTTAACCCACTAACAACATAGCCAACGCCGTTGAACGTCCACAGTCCACGAATAGGACCAGTACCAACGGTGGCGAGCAGCGTTAGGCCGGGAGCGCGGTTTAGGAACGCGGCTTCTTTGCCGCCTTCGGGGACAATCTCCGGAAAGAGATTGACCATGCGATTGTCAGCGGCGTTGATGCTCCGAGCAACATACGCCGATCCCAGAATCGGCGTCTTCATCAGTAATTACCAGCGTAGACGTTGAACCGCTGGCGCGTCGCAACTAGCGAGTACGGCATCGCCATTACATCGTCAGGATTGTTAATGCGCTTGAGATTGCGTTTGCTGGTCATGGCAATCCGCTTGACCTGCTCTGATGGTTCCACGCCAAACTCAGGCGCGATCTCCATCGCCAAGTTGTAGGTAAACGCCCGCAAGTAACCCGGCGGGAAAGCCAGCGTAGTCGCTAGCGTAGCTGGTTGCGACAACTCCTCAACGCTGATGAAGTGGAACTCCAACAAGCGCGTGGGCTTGGGGTAGATCGTCATCGTAATGTTGGGGTATTCCATGTTGATCCACATCACCTGTGGATACGTGGATGTCACGGTCTTGACCGCGATGCCGTCATACTGCTGCTGGTTGATGAACTTGATGCCATACGACACGTTTGTTGACGGGTCGCGGAAGTACGTTGCATCGTCCAACAGGATTGGGCGGTTGCCCACAAAATCGCCAGACGGTCCGAGCGTTTGTGTAATCAGACCGGGCGTCCAAAGATATGTTTGGTCTTGCGTGTTGTACACCGATAGGCGCTCGGTGTTCCAACTATCAATCATCTGATTCATTGCCATCAATGAATCTTGCATCACCGAAGCCGATGACGTCTCACCTTCTGCTAGGACACCCAACAGTCGCAGGGCGCGGTTGATCTGTTCACCAGCCGAATATGTTGCCATCGTAAACCTCGAAAGGAGGGGCCGAAGCCCCGCCTGTTAAACTGCGCCGTGAATGATTGAGTAATTGATGACGATTGCTTCAGAGTATGAAGTCGCGCTCAAGTTACGCAATGCGATTACAGCAGATCCTGTGGTCAAGCTGCAAACGTAAGTGGTGTATGCAGCAGCGGTACTACCAGTCGTAACGCTAGAGATACACACAATCATTGTGTCGTTGGCAGAAATCAGGTTGTTGTTCAACGTAAATGTTGCTACTGCACCGCCAGCCAAAGCCGCGTTGTTCATGGTAATCCGGCCAGCACTCTTGTTCAACGTGACTGCCGTT
>RFTJ01000032.1 GCA_009923495.1 Actinomycetota bacterium | reverse complement strand
ACACGCGAAGTAAGTGCACCGATACTGCAGCTACAAAGAACAGCGCAGCCCAGTGGTGAATCTGGCGCATCAGCAAGCCACCACGAACATCAAACGAGATGTCCAATGTGGAGGAGTACGCCTCAGACATCTTTACGCCTTTAAGCGGAAGGTAAGAACCGTTGTAGATAACTTCAGTCATCGATGGTTTGAACCACAAAGTGAGATAGGTGCCAGAAAGTAGCAAGATGATGAAACTGTAGAGCGCTATTTCACCGAGCATGAACGACCAGTGATCAGGGAACACCTTGGTGAGTAGGCGCTTCATGAAACCAGCAGGCGCTAAGCGCTCATCAACATAAACGGCTGCTTTACCAACTGGGGTAGTTGGATCTTCGTAATGAGTGGTACTCATTAGCCACGCTCCCAAAAACTTGGTCCTACGGGTTCGGCGAACCCTTGCTTCGCTACTAAGTAACCTTCGGCATCAACTGTGATCGCAAGCTGTGGCATGCGACGCGCAGCTGGCCCGAAGACCACATTGCCCGAGTCTGATAAATCAAATGTAGATTGATGGCACGGACACAGCAAGTGGTGCGTGCGCTGTTGGTAGAGCGAAATTGGGCAACCAACATGAGTGCAAATCTTTGAATAAGCAAGGATGCCCTGATAGTCCCAGTCTTTGCCTTGCTGCGAAACAATGTCAGCCGGATCCATGCGTACCAAAATGATAGAGGCTTTACCGCGCTCGTTGAGGTTACCGTCTTCTTCTTCTTTGTGCGCTAAATTCTCGGGAATCGCATTTACTAGGCCACCAATTGGAATGTCCTCGGGGCGTAGTTTGCGCATCGTTGGGTCGGTAACAATGTGGACTCCCGAGTCCCAAAGGGTCTTGCGAAGACGTGTACCTGGCATTGGACCAAGATCGCGAAGTAATACCACCAGCGGAATTGGAAAGAGTGCTAGTGCTCCGAGAAGTGTGCGGCGGATGATTTTGCGTTCGCCAAAACCGGATTCAGCAGCGCCTTGTTTAACCGCAGCAGCAAATTCCTGACGCGCAGTTGGGGTCGAACGCATTTCATGGCGCTCTTCAGCAACTTCAACATCTGGCATGAGTTTCTTAGCCCAGTGAATTGCGCCAGCGCCAATCAGGAACATGCCTAAGCCGAAGAGTGTGCCCAGCAAAACATTGCTCACGCTGGCATTGCCCACGATTGGGAAGTTGGCTGATTTACTCGTTGGCACTTTCACATACACCACAACAAAACCCAAGATGAGCAGAGCAGCCGAGGCGAACATAATCGCAACTTGGCGCTCAGCTCGTCTTGCTGCCTTGGGGTCGATGTCAGCTCGGCGTGGTGCGTGCGGACCTAGGGGGAAGACTGGTTTACCGCTGACAACATCTATGCCGTCAACACTGCCGATGGGCTCTTCATTTGCTAGATGCTCCAAGTCGCTCATTTCGCTTTGGCTCCGATCCAAACCGCAACGCCAATTAAGGCCACTAAGCCAACGGCGAAGATAAACAATCCTTCGGTTACTGTGCCAAGGCGACCCAGTGAGAAGCCACCAGGGTTCTCCTGCTTCTGCAACTCCTTGATGTATTTGATGATTGCCTGCTTTTCTTGTGGCGTTATGGTTTTATCGCTAAAAACGGGCATCGCCTGCGGTCCAGTAATCATGGCCTCATAAATGCGCTTGGCATCAGACTTCATCAAACTCGGCGCCATTCGACCTTCTGATAGCGCACCGCCACGACCCGAGAAGCTATGACATTGCGAACAGTTAGTGCGAAATAGTTCGCCCCCAAGAACCAGATCTGCTTCGTCGGTTTTAAGTTGATCGGCAGTTGGAATTGCTGGGCCAGCGCCAAGTGATGCCACATAGGCCGCTAATGCCGCCGTCTGGGCTTCGTCATAGACCGGCATCTTTGGCATGGCCTGCACACCAGGAGCGGCAAGTGGCATTCGGCCAGTGCCAACCTGGAAGTCAACAGCTGCTGCGCCAACTCCAATTAAGGATGGGCCATCAGAAGACCCTTGCGCTGCTAAACCATGGCACGAAGAGCAACCTACGAGGAACAGTTGCTTGCCTTCCTCAATTTGGGTTTGTGAGGCAACGACTTTCTGCGTCGGCGCACTTGAACTAGCGGCTGCGTAGGCCACTCCAGTAGTTGCTAGGCCAACAACGAGCACAGCGAGTAGTGCTGCTGGGTGCCTTCGGCTGATTGCCACGAATAGTTCCTTTTCGAGTCGATTACTTAATCAAATAAATTGTTGCGAACAGGCCGATCCAAACTACATCGACAAAGTGCCAGTAGTAAGAGACCACGATGGCTGATGTCGCTTTTTCGTGAGTAAAACTTTTGCCCGCATAGGTTCGACCTAAAACATAAAGAAAAGCAATAAGCCCGCCGGTTACGTGCAGGCCGTGAAAGCCAGTGGTGAGATAGAACGCTGAACCATATGGTGAAGACGAGATGGTCAGGCCTTCGTGCACCAGGGCTGCATATTCGGCCACCTGGCCACCAATGAAGAACGCGCCCATCAGGAAGGTCAGGATGAACCAGCGACGAAGCCCTTGGACGTTGCCCCGTTCGGCTGCGAACACACCCATCTGGCAGGTAACCGAAGAAAGCACCAGGATTGTCGTGTTCACCGAAGCGAACGGGATGTTCAAATCCTTGACTGTTTCGGCCCAAATTTCTGGGTTTACCGAGCGCAAAGTGAAGTACATCGCGAATAGGGCGGCAAAGAACATCAATTCGCTAGAGAGCCAAACAATGGTGCCAACGGAAACCATATTTGGGCGGTCAACTTGACGTGGAACTCGCACGGCAGAAGAGGTAGTCACGCCCTTAAGTTTAGTGCTTTATTGGCACGACTCTGCGCCTTGGACCCGATTTAGCACTCGTGAGGTTGGTAACACTTAGCCTGCATTAGGCTAGGGATGTGAGTTCACCAGATCGCGTCTTAAAAGTATTGGTTTACAGCGATGATGTAAACGTTCGCAATACCGTTCGCACCAGCCTTGGTCGCAAGCCCTCCGAGGACATCTCGGATGTAGACATTTTCGAATGCGCGACTGAACCTGCAGTTATTGCTGCGCTTGATAAGCGGCCATTTGACCTCGTGATTTTAGATGGTGAAGCAGTTCCAGCTGGCGGTATGGGAATTTGCCGTCAGATTAAAGATGAAATTTACAATTGCCCGCCGGCTATTTTGCTCGTGGGTCGCGCTGACGATCGTTGGTTGGCCACATGGTCACGCGCCGAGGCTATTGTGGCTCATCCCATCGATCCACGCTCGCTGGTACAGGCTGCTCTCGATTTATTGTCAGCCCCTGCCAAATAAGGCCAGTCATGAGCGCCGAAAGCTTTACCTGGAAAGATGTGCTCACGCTAGTTAGCCGTGGCACTGATTTAACCGCTGAACAAGCACATTGGGCCATGCATACCCTGATGTCTGGCACAGCAACCGACGCTCAAATCGCCGCCTTCATCATGGGCCTTCGGGTCAAGGGCGAAACTGCCATTGAAGTGCAAGGTCTGGTTGATGCCATGCTGGAAAACGCCGTGCGAGTTCAATTGGATCGCTTGGCCGTTGATGTGGTCGGCACCGGCGGCGATGGCGCACACACGGTCAACATTTCAACGATGGCTGCCTTGACCGTAGCTGGCGC
>RFTJ01000031.1 GCA_009923495.1 Actinomycetota bacterium | reverse complement strand
GCAATAAACGCCTCATGTTTCCGGCCATGCGGTGTTTAGACAAAGGGTTCATTCTCTAACCCCTCGCCCCAGCTGCCGGAACAGTTGGGGCGTTTTTATCTTACCCCATGGCAGAAATATCAGTATTCAAAGCATCCACAGGCAGCGGCGTGAGGAACAACGTCCCGGAAAGCCACACGCAGTTCGTCCAGTATATCCAAGACATCAAAGAAGGCATCTTCTACACCGAGGTCATGGCATACCGTAAGGCCAAAACCGAGGAAACCAAGCGCAGGCTCACCGCCGTAACGCCAAGCGGTAAGTTCAAGAAGCAAGGCAAAGAAGGGCTTGAAACGCATTCAGGAATCATTTGCATTGATATTGATGCTAAGGACAACGAAGGCGTGGATGTACTGGCGATTCGAGATGATGAACACCTGTACGCTTTGCACCTAAGCACTGGAGGGCAAGGTTATGCCGCATATTACCGCATTGAGCCGGACCGTCATCTTGATGCGTTCTACGCTTTGGAGAAACGATTGGCAGATAAGTACCACATCATCGTTGACCCTGCCTGCAAGGATGTGTCCCGCTTGCGGTTCGTGAGTTTTGACCCCGATGCGTTTATATCCAGTAAGACCGTACCGGTATTCAAGCAGTACCTACCCAAAGCCAAGGCAAACCCGGTCCCAAAATTTTACCCGCACGGAGAGCATGATGTTGAGCATATCCTCCATCAGTTGGAATCCAAGCGGATTGACTTGACCGATTCCTATGCTGATTGGGTCAAGATTGGCTTTGCTATCGCTTCCAAGTACCACGAACCCGGTGCGGACCTGTTCCATCGTATTTCTGCAATATCCCCCAAGTACAACGCTGAAGCCTGCGACCGCAAGTACAAACAACTCTGCCAGTCCAAGCAGAACCAAGTATCATTCGCATCTTTTATGTGGCTTGCCAAGAATGCAGGGGTCGAGATTCAAACTCGTGAAACCAAGCACATTGTATCCACGGCCAAGTCGCATCGAATGAGGGTCGGAACCAACGGCGGCCCAAAGGATGTGAACGCAGCCACCGAAACGGCGGTCCGCATTCTTCGTGAGATTGACCAGATAAACGTGGAACAGTTAGAGGAAATCGTTGTCAATACCATGGCAATGGACACAAAAGAGCTAAAATCCGCAGATACCGAGGACACCCCACTAAAGCAAATTAAGGCTTACTTGAGGTCATTTGACTTAAAGCGCAACGCCATAACTCGTTGCATTGAACTAAGAGGAGAACCTATTACGGATGTGGACATCAATGACCTATACACCGATTGTCTTGAACAGTTCGGCAAGAAAGATGTCAATATGCAGTTGGTCAACTCGATTATCGATTCAAGCCATACACCGACATACAACCCATTCATGCAATTTTTCGCAAAACATGGACATAAAACGCCAAATGGTTGTATTGAATCCTTGACCAATTCAGTTAGCGTGACCAATATGGACCACCACTTTATGCAACTTTTGGTTCATAAATGGCTCTGCTCCGTGATTGCAAGTATGCATGGAGAGTATTCTTTGTCCATTCTTGTGCTATGCGGTGACCAAGGCATTGGCAAAACCAATTTCTTCCGCAACTTGCTTCCTTCTGAACTGCGGTCCTATTACGCTGAATCCAAGTTGGATGCCGGGAAAGATGACGAAATTCTTATGTGTAAGAAAATAATCCTGTGCGATGACGAGTTCGGCGGCAAGTCCAAGCAAGAAGCAAAGAAACTCAAGGAACTATCATCCAAGCAAACGTTCAGCATCCGAAAGCCTTATGGCCGTGTCCACGAAGAACTTACCCGCTATGCGGTCCTTTGCGGGACCAGCAACGATGAGGAGGTCATCAACGACCTGACCGGGAACCGCAGGATTTTCCCAATAGTTGTCAGCGATATTGACTGGGATGCCTATAATGCCGTTGATAAAACCGAGTTATTTGTTGAAGCTTATCAAGCATACAAAAAGCACGGAGCTGATGCTTGGCAATTATCGAAGGCTGAAATCACTATGCTCAACGAAAAGACGGTCAACAACGTCCAGCCTGCTGTTGAAAAGGAATTGCTGTTTAATTACTTTGAGATGCCTGATGACAAAAACAAAGGCATCGGTGGTGAGTGGCTGACCAACTCGGAAATCAAAAACATCCTTGAATCCTACACCGAGCAAAAGATTAATCCGAACAAACTTGGAGCCGTTCTTAAGTCCATAGGATGCAAAAAGGTAAGCCGGCACGACCGAAATAACCGCGGATGCTATTACCTAGTCACTAAAACCAATAGTAGTGACTATGTGCAAAGTGCTAATAACAAGCGATATCCGTTTTGACATAGTCACCTAGTCACTAAAAATGCGATTTTCCTGTAAGCAATATATATGTGTGTGCGTGTGTGCGTGTGTGTGTGTATTATATATACTCATAAGAAAGTAGTGAATGTAGTGACTATGTGACTATGTATGGCCCTAGCGATATCAAAAACGCAGATTTTCCCAGTCACTACACAATTTTTGCAGTAACTATCAGTAACTATGTTGCGACCCTACCAAACCAAAGCCATTGACCTCATGCGGACAAGTATCGCAGCGGGCAAGAAGCGAATCATCCTATGCGCTCCTACTGGAAGCGGCAAAACCGTTATGTTCACCTACATGGTAGCAAGGGCCTTAGAGAGAGGCAAGCAGGCCATCATCTTTACGGACCGCATTGAACTGCTGAAGCAATCCAACGGTTCCCTTGACTTGTTCGGAATCAAGCCAACGCTCATTGAAGCTAGCAAGAGCCGACTGGATGTTTCGGGAAATTGCTTCATCGCCATGGCGCAAACCTTCAGCCGTAGGAAGGATGCCATTGAATACACGGACCTGCTCAACCGGATGGACTTGGTCATCATTGACGAAGCCCACAAGCAGACCTTCAACCCACTGCTGCCGTACATCAACCCCAATGCCGTAGTCATCGGGGCCACGGCAACGCCCCTGCGCCGTGGGAACCAAGAGTGCCTTTCCAAGTTCTACCAAGCCCTGCACAATCCAGTGCAGGTGCAGGAACTGATTGACCAAGGGTTCTTGGCAAGCCCTATAACTTACGGAATGACCATGGACTTGTCGGGCATTCGCATGAAGGGCAATGACTACGACACCGAGCAGATGGCTTCGGTGTACTCAAAGCGCAAGGTATTCGATGGCGTTGTCCAGAACTACGGCCGCCACTGCAAAGGCAAGAAGGCAATCCTGTTTGCCAGCAACATCGCATCGAGCAAGGAGGTCTGCAACGCTTTGCAGATTGCAGGGCATAACGCCCGGCATGTGGATGGGGATATGCGCAAGCAAGAGCGTGCCGCCGTGCTAGATTGGTTCAAGCACACGCCTGATGCTATCCTGTGCAACTGCGACTTAATGACCACGGGCTTTGACGAGCCAACCATTGAGGTCGTTATCCTGTACCGAGCAACGGCAAGCCTGCCCCTCTATATGCAGATGGTGGGCCGTGGTTCCCGTGTCACCGCAACCAAGCGAGAGTTCACAATTCTCGACTTTGGCAACAACGTCAACCACCACGGGTTTTGGGATGCTCGCCGAGATTGGTCGCTGAAGAAGAAACGCAAGCGCAAGTCCGATGGCGTTGGCGGAGCGAAGAACTGCAAGGCTTGCGATGCTCTCATTCCTGTTGCCGTGATGGTTTGCCCGCATTGCAAGTACGAGTACGAGCGCAAACCCCAAGAGCGTGCCGAAACTGTTACCCTACACCTGATGACCAAGGCCCAAGGGATGGAAGCGGCCAAGACCAGCACCATGTACCAAAAGGCACAACTTGCGAAAGCCAAGGTAATTTCGCCATATTGGGTATTGCACACACAATGCAAGACCAAAGAGGAAGCCCTGCAATTTATCGCCTTCATGGGATACAAGCCGGGTTGGGTGTACCACAACAAAGACCGATTCAAAATCCTACAATAATGAGCGAGTTTAAGATTCAAGCCGAATGCTTCCAGTGGCACTGGAA
>RFTJ01000030.1 GCA_009923495.1 Actinomycetota bacterium | reverse complement strand
TATCTTGATATCAAGATACTTTTAGGAGTCCAATGACCAGCCGTAATTCCTTTAATGCTAAAAGAGATTTACAAGTAGGCGCACAGACCTACGAAATCTTTTCACTGGCGCAGATTTCGGCGGCTCAAAGCTTGCCATACACACACAAGGTCTTGCTGGAGAACCTACTTCGTACCGAAGATGGAGCTAACGTCACAGCTGCACAGATTGAGTCACTCATAAATTGGGATGCTAGCGCGCAACCCACTGAAGAAATTCAATTCACACCCGCTCGTGTGATTATGCAGGACTTCACTGGTGTTCCGTGCATTGTTGATTTGGCAACAATGCGAGAAGCTTTTACGGAACTTGGCGGTGATCCTGAGCGAATAAACCCATTGGCGCCAGCCGAACTAGTTATCGACCATTCAGTTATTGCGGATTTCTTTGGTACCGAGTTGGCGGCAAAGCAGAACGTTGAACTCGAGTATCAGCGAAACGGCGAGAGATATCAATTTCTGCGCTGGGGACAAACGGCTTTCACCGACTTCAAAGTAGTGCCGCCTGGTACGGGAATTGTTCATCAAGTAAACATTGAAGCGCTGGCCCGAGTAGTTATGACCCGCGGTAATCAGGCTTATCCAGATACATGTGTTGGTACAGATTCACATACGACTATGGTCAATGGCTTAGGCGTATTAGGTTGGGGCGTCGGCGGAATTGAGGCGGAAGCGGCCATGCTTGGACAGCCAGTTTCAATGTTGATTCCTCGAGTAGTCGGCTTTAAGCTTTTTGGCCAGTTGCCAGCCGGCACGACCGCTACTGATTTAGTTTTAACCATCACCCAGATGCTTCGAGCTCATGGGGTAGTGGGCAAGTTTGTTGAATTTTACGGAGATGGCGTAGCATCAGTTTCGCTCGCAAATCGCGCAACTATTGGGAACATGAGCCCTGAGTATGGTTCAACTGCAGCTGTTTTCCCGATCGATGATGAGACCTTGAATTACTTGCGGTTAACGGGACGTGCTGAACGCCAGATTGAATTAGTCAGGGCCTATGCACAAGAGCAAGGTATGTGGCACGACCCACTAAGCGAACCAAAGTATTCTGAATATTTGGAGTTGGACTTAGGAACTATCGTTCCCTCTATTTCAGGCCCAAAGCGACCACAGGATCGAGTTGAACTAAGTAAAGCCGCGGATGAATTTGCCAAAGCGTTACCGGCTTACACTTCGTCGGTAGAGAGCCAGACTGAGGTCACTTCTGGCGAGAAAACTTTTGCATTGTCCCACGGCGATGTGGTAATTGCCTCAATAACTTCATGCACGAACACTTCTAATCCATCAGTGATGTTGGCTGCCGGCTTACTCGCCAAAAATGCAGTGGAAAAAGGACTCAGGACAAAACCGTGGGTGAAAACCACTCTGGCTCCTGGCTCACAAGTGGTTACTGACTATTACGAAAAGGCGGGGCTGACTGAATACCTCAACACTCTCGGATTCAATCTTGTTGGCTATGGCTGCACTACTTGCATCGGCAACTCTGGCCCGCTTTCGCCAGCTATCAGCAAGGCGATTGCGGATCACGATTTGACCGCTGTTTCAGTTTTATCCGGGAATCGTAATTTCGAAGGCCGGATAAATCCCGACGTAAAGATGAACTACCTAGCATCACCACCGCTTGTAGTGGCTTATGCGCTCGCGGGGAGTATGAAGTTGGACCTATTAACCGAACCACTGGGAAACGACCTCGATGGAAATCCCGTTTTCCTAGCTGATATTTGGCCAACGCCGGCACAGATTGCGCAAGTGGTTTCCTCGGCTATTGATGCAAAGATGTTTACCGATCGCTACGCGGACTTATTTGCTGGCGATGAAAAGTGGCGTAGTTTGCCAACTCCAACTGGTGCAACTTTTGTCTGGGATGAACAGAGTACTTATGTCCGCAAGCCACCGTACTTCGAAAACATGACTTTGACCCCAGCGCCAGTAACTGATATCGCGGGTGCGCGAGTCTTAGCCAAGCTGGGTGATTCAGTCACTACCGATCACATTTCACCGGCAGGTTCGATTAAGGCTGATTCACCGGCTGGCCGTTATCTGAGTGAAAAGGGGATTGAGAAACAGGATTTCAATTCTTATGGATCACGCAGGGGCAATCACGAAATTATGATTCGAGGGACCTTTGCCAACATCCGCCTGCGCAACCAGTTGCTAACTGACGTTGAGGGTGGCTTCACTTTGGACTTCACCGAGTCGCCGGCGACTCAAACAACCATTTTCGACGCATCCGCAAACTACCAAGCTCAGAACATTCCACTTGTTATTTTGGCTGGCAAAGAATACGGCTCAGGTTCGTCTCGTGACTGGGCAGCAAAGGGAACAGCACTCCTGGGCGTTAAGGCAGTCCTTGCTGAGTCATTTGAGCGAATTCATCGATCGAATTTGATTGGAATGGGTGTTCTCCCGCTGCAGTATTTGAACGGCCAAACTGCGCAAACTTTGGGACTAACCGGCCAAGAGACTTTTACCATTTCTGGAATCACCGAACTTAATGCAGGAATTACCCCAAAGACAGTTCTGATTACCGCAACAGGTAGTGACGGCGCAGTGAACCAGTTTGACGCCTTGGTGCGAATCGATACACCTGGTGAGGCAGATTACTACCGACACGGGGGAATCTTGCAGTACGTGTTGCGCAGCATGCTGGGCTAGCGCAACACAGGCGTAATTGAATTTACCCACGTAAACTGAAGGTAACTTTTCAGAAATGGATCCTGCGATGGCACTACTGGAGCAAATCAATTCGCCAGCTGATTTACGTTCGCTAACTCCCGAGCAACTTGCAATCCTTGCTGAGGAAGTCAGAAAATTTCTTGTAGAAAAGGTTTCGGCCACCGGGGGACACCTGGGTCCAAATCTCGGCGTTGTGGAATTGACTCTAGCAATACATCGAGTATTTGAGTCACCTCGCGATCCGATCCTGTGGGATACCGGTCACCAAGCATATGTGCACAAGATTGTCACGGGACGGGCTGCGGCCTTCGACACTCTACGCCAAGAACAGGGTCTTTCTGGTTACCCAAGCAGACAAGAGAGTGTCCACGATGTAATTGAAAATAGCCATGCTTCGACAGCGCTTTCATATGCCGACGGAATAGCAAAGGCTTTTGAATTAGCGGGGGAATCCGATCGACATGTTGTGGCAGTTGTAGGTGACGGAGCATTGACTGGCGGCATGACCTGGGAAGCCATCAATAACATCGCCGAAGGTAAGTCGCGATCCCTTATCATCGTGGTCAATGACAATGCCCGGTCTTATTCGCCGACGATTGGTGGACTAGCAAGTCACCTTGCGACGCTAAGAACCACTCAAGGCTACGAACGCTTTTTGGATTGGGGTAAGTCAGTATTAGGGCGTACGCCAATTGTTGGAGCGCCTATGTACGAGGCACTCCATGGCATGAAGAAGGGAATTAAGGATTTCGTCGCACCCCAAGGCATGTTCGAAGACTTGGGACTGAAATACGTTGGGCCTGTAGATGGGCATAACCAAGAAGATCTTGAGTTTGCCCTGACTCGCGCTCGAGATTTTGGCGGCCCAGTTATTGTGCATGCGATTACCACAAAAGGGCGCGGGTTTGAGCCGGCCGAAACCGACGAAGCGGATCGTTTCCACGCTGTTGGTGTGGTTGACCCACAAACAGGCTTGCCACTTAAGCAGGCCCCAGAGTCATGGACTTCGGTATTTAGTTCTGAACTTGTTAAAGCAGGTCACGAACGCAGAGATATTGTGGCCATTACCGCGGCAATGCTGGGTCCGACCGGATTAGCTGAATTTTGTCAACGTTTTCCAGAACGCACTTTTGATGTTGGCATTGCTGAACAACATGCGGTAACCAGCGCAGTCGGCATGGCTCATGCTGGGTTGCATCCAGTCGTCGCCGTATATTCAACATTCCTTAATCGAGCTATCGATCAAGTGTTAATGGACTGCGCGCTCCATCAGGCTGGCGTGACATTTGTCCTGGACCGCGCCGGTATTACTGGTGACGATGGGCCAAGTCACAATGGCATGTGGGATATGGCATTACTTCGGGTTGTGCCAGATCTATTAATGTTTGCCCCAAGGGATGGAACTCGACTGCAACAAGTTTTTAGAAGAGCCATAACAGTTGAAAATCAGCCGACGGTTATTCGCTTCCCGAAAGGTGCGGTCGGGCAGGAGATTCCAGCTGTTAACTCTGGCCCTTACGGCGATTTAATTTTTGGTGATCCAGAAGCGCAAATTGTTATCGTAAGCATTGGAGCACTGGCTAATAGCGCAATCAGTGCTGCGAATTCGCTTGCGCAACTCGGCACCGCTGTACAGGTTATCGATCCAGTTCAGGTCCTACCTATAAATCCAGAACTAATCGATGCCTTGGCTCGTGCGAAATTGGTTGTCACGCTCGAAGATGGACTAATCGACGGCGGTATTGGCGAATCAATCTGCGCACAACTAGCGGCGTTGTCTGTGGACACTCAATGTCTGGCGCTGGGTATCCCTAAACAGTTCCTTGAACATAAATCCCGAAGCTCGTGGTTGACTCATATGGGATTAGATGGTGCCGGCATAGCCGCAGCTATCACTGCTCGGCTACGCGCTGCGGTTCAGTAGAGATTAAGGGTTCGAATAAGGCTTGTTTCAGGGCAGGCTCAATTAACTCGCGCTGCCAGGGTCGTACCCCAAATTTCGTTAACTCTTGCGCAAGTTGCTCTTCGGATTGGGGTGGAGTCCAGATTATCCGGCGAACAGTGTCAGGTGTTATTAAATTTTCAACAGGAATTGAGAGTTGTTCACTAAGCGAGGCAATTACATGCCGTACTTGTTCCAATTGAGCCCAAGCCTTCGGATTTCGATCTTGCCAGGTTCGCGGTGGCGGTGGTGCAGTTGATTTGACCCTAGTTTCAGGCAGTTCAGTTTCCGCTAGGGCGAGTGCTTGCTCAACAGCAGAGATCCATTTTTGGCGGTTACGCCTAGTTAATCGCCCAGCGAGGCTCTCCAAGTTTGGAACATCCACATCGCTTTGGGCTGCTTCTTGGGCGATGGAGACCAGGATTGAATCAGGCAAAATTCTGCCTGAAGCGATGTCCTCACTCTTTGCGATTCGGTCTCGAGTATGCCAAAGAGATCGAACGATCGCTAGCGCTCGAGCAGATCGCGCAGCATGTAATCCTGAAGTACGACGCCAAGCTTC
>RFTJ01000029.1 GCA_009923495.1 Actinomycetota bacterium | reverse complement strand
AATCACCTTCGCGCCGCTTTCAAGTAGATTCGGAAATGTTTCACGCTCTACTGAAACTGGTCTGCCGTCAGGAATTGAATCAATGACACTGCGCCTGAATACGTAGCAACCAGCGTTTATCTGATCAGTAACTATTTCTTCAGGCGTAGTTGGCTTTTCGCGAAACTCTAATACTTTTCCAGATTCATCAGTAGGTACCAGTCCGTACGCTCGTGGATCAGGAACTTTTGTTAAATAGAGGGCCACGTCTGCATTGTCAGCTCGCCATTTTTCTATGAGACCGGCAATATCCAAACCAGTAAGCACATCACCATTGAATACCACGACAGGTTCATCTGGTAGCGAGGTCAAATGTTTAGCAGCATTTCGAATCGCGCCACCAGTACCCAACGGTTCATCTTCAACGGCATAAACTAACTCGACTCCATGGGCTTGGCCATGGTTAAAGTATTGTTCGAAAACCTCCGCCCGATAACTGGTGCCCAAAATTATGCGTGTTATTCCTGCTTCTCGCGCTCTGGCAATCTGATGTTCAGTGCAAGGAAAACCTGCTACTGGCAACATCGGTTTGGGCGTTGAAATCGTAAGCGGTCGTAACCGGGTGCCCTGACCACCCACCAGCAGGATTGCTTCTGTCATGAGTCAAGTGTCGCACAACACAATAAGCACAGCCACATCAGGATTTGGAAATGAAAGATATCCTCTTTACTCGTGACTCCCCCATTAAATTCACCTGTTTTATCTCAATGTAGATCTTCTTATTAACGGCTCGGCTGGTAAAAGTTTTGGAAACAGTATCTATTGATAGCGACTTCCAGGTACTCCAAGTTTTGCCCAATGTTGCTGAGGTTCGATAAAGAATTGCATAGGCTCGCGGTACTGCGGCTTCTGTTGCATCCCAACTAACAGCAACAGCATTTTTAGAAGTACGTTTAACCCGCACTCCCGTCAATTGACTCGGAATGCTACCCAATGTGATCATGGTGGTCTCAGTTGGCAATTGCTTCTGTCCAATGGTTGCACTTACCGAAAGCGCATAAACGCCTGGAGGAAATTCCTTTTCTGTTGAACTTGCTGCATTCCAGTGATACACAAAATCAGCATTATTTTTTTGGGTGCCAGAATCAGTAAATACCACCTCACCGGATTCGGCTGAGATTACCGTGACATTCCACAGGGCGGCGATTGGGATTTTCGCAGTTACGGTTATCGGGGATTCTTCCGATGCCAGCTGTAGAAGCGGGCTAACCACTAAATTTTGAATTTTTCCCATCAACAGTCCAGAAATTCGACGCCGAATCTCTGGCAGATACGGATAAAGGTACTTCCCTGGACAAACAGTTTTCCCAACATCGCGGTGACCAGAAATTACTGGGACATTGGCGATTGTGCCGCTTGGAAATTTAGAAAGCCCAGTGGTGTCAGAGGAGTGAATTTTCGCAATTTCTGCCGGATCTAAATTGTATGGAGCAATTTTCCACGCCATCAGAGCAGCGATTGAATTCAGCATTGGTTCTGCAGATTGACTATCGAGCTTGCTTGTCTCAAAGTTTCCCATAACTGATATCGCAAAAGTATTTCGATTCATTCCTGCGGTGTGCGCACCAGTTACTGGCTTACTCGGCCCATCGCATGTTGGTGATGCCGAAACTGGGCAACCCGCTCGGCCTTCATAAATAACTCCGTAGCGATCAACTAGAAAGTTGTATGCAATATCTGAGTACTTTCGGACTTTAATAAAGTAGGCATATAAATCCCGCATTTGTCCAGGTCCATCAGCAGGGTCATAACTATTTGTGGTGGCAGTATGGTGGAGAAAACCAGCGATTATTTTTTCACCAATTCGCGGAGTTGGGTCTCGCCAACTCTCATCAGCGCCCCACTGTGCCCGAGTAATAATCTCAGGTCTATTGACTATGGCTCCAGATTTTGTAGTGACAGCGCCCAGACCCTGCCGGTCAAACCCTCCTGCTCGCGCACCTAGAAATGTATTTCTATCTCTTGGACTGATGGGCGAATGAATCAGTGAGATTGCAAAATCGCTTGGCAATTGTGGGTCAGTACCTATAGTTCGGATAAGGATGCCATCACTAACGGCCGTAACTAGTGGATCAGTCCCACTGCGCACCCTGCCTGACGGAACTTCAGCTTGATTAGGTCCATGATCTTCGTGATATTCCAACGGCAGCCAAGTCGTCCATCCCGATGGCTCATGCACCTTTACCTGAATCTGCATATTCTGGGGCAATTTGCCAGTCCAGGTAGCACCGATCAAAGAGAAGGGTTTAATTTTAGCTTTGACCAAGACCTGCTGTATCACGAATTTTCCCGATAGCCGAATGTTTTCCGATTTCAGGCTCAACTCCTGAATTGAAAGATTCGAATTAGCTGGGGAAAACCCAAATACCGAAGCTCGGGAAAAGTCAAAAGCGGAAATAGCAAAAAATATGGCAGTGCCTACTAGCCAGGTAATTTTGCGGGGAAGCATATCTAAAGTCTGCACCAATATCGCTAAAAATCGGGGTTACCCTGTTGATTTTAATTGTGGTTTGAGCAATAGTCACAAAAATTTTTGGGATACCTGAGGTATCGCGTAGCATCATTAGATAAAGGTCTTTCCAGATTCGTGCTGGATTTGATACAAGGAGTTAAGTGGTGTCCAAACGTGGCAGACGAAGTGTGAAGAAAGTACATTCACACCTCTGGTCACGCCGGTTCACTGCTGTGGCCGCAGCGTCGATTCTGTTTCTCTCGGCAGTAAGCGCAGGCGCTATCACTGCCATTAATAATTTGGGGAAGAACATCCAGAAAATTGATACTTCTGAACTAGATAACAGTACTAATCGACCGATTGCACCAATTCAGACTGATACGAGTGCAACGAATCTTCTGATTATGGGCTCCGACTCTCGAACCGGCAAGGGTAATCAGGGATATGGTTACGTTGCTGGGCAGCGATCTGACACCACCTTGCTAGTGCACATTTATGAAGGACGAAGGAGTGCTCTGGTTGTTTCAATTCCACGTGATTCCTATGTGACAATTCCGAAGTGCAAGACCCCTAGTGGTGGTTATGTGGGACCGTGGACAACCAAGTTCAATGCTGCCTTTTCGGTGGGTGGACCAGTTTGCACGATTAAAACAGTTGAATCACTAACTGGCATTCGTATTAACAACTTCATAGTTGTCGACTTCAATGCATTTAAAACGGTGGTTAACTCTCTTGGTGGTGTTGAGGTTTGCTTCACCACTCCTGTTTATGATCCGATTATCAAGGGTGTTGGCGGTTCTGGGCTTAATCTTCCGGCTGGATTTAGCAATTTAAATGGCGAACAAGCTTTAAAGTTTGTCCGAGCGCGTGAATCTCTCGGTGATGGTAGCGACATTGGAAGAATTACTCGACAGCAAGAATTTGTTAGTTCGATGATTCGCAGCGTTGAAAAAAAGGGGATTCTGCGAAACCCGTCTCTGCTTTATTCAACGGCAAATACTGTTACCCAATCGCTTACGACTAGTGCGGATTTCGCAAATGTACGCAACCTAGAAAGATTCGGACTATCACTAACCGGATTATCACCAAAAAATATCAAACTGGTAGCTACTCCGTTCGAATTCATAAGTGGTGGCAATGTTGGTTGGACAAAAAAGACAGATCAGCTCTGGAAAGCAATCAGAAATGATCGACCTTGGCCACCGGTCAAGCCGTCGCCCAGTGCATCTGCGAGTGTCAGTAAATCTCCAGCACCAACTCCAAGTGCCAGTTCTGATCTGATTACTCCACCAGAGAGCATCATCGTTGATGTATTTAATGCCACTAGCAAAACTGGACTGGCCACAAAGGCGGCAAACCAACTTCGAGCTCAAGGTTTCATCATTGGTCAAATCTCTAACGCTCCTAACAAATTTGCGAAAACCAGAGTTAAGTACAACAAGGACTTCTTTGAGAGTGCCCGCACTTTGGGCTACTCAGCACGCACCAAAGTCCTAGTCAAAGATGATTCGCTAGATAAGCGAGTACAACTTTTTGTCGGGGCAAACTGGACCAATGCCCGAAAAGTTGTCCTAGCCGTAACTGATGCAAATAACGGCAATAACGGCGGAATTGATGCAGGTACTCAAACTTGTTCTGCTGGAAATAACCGCACCAAATAATTCAGGTTTAGTTTTTTGTCGATTTCAGAAATCCAATTCCCCAAGAAAAGTGCATAACTGGAAGTGCCAGTGGCAGATAGAGCGCTGCCTTGCCGGATTTCCTGGCCAGAAAGAGGCTCGCTGCCAATATCGAAATTAGATATGTAGTCAAAGGTAGCAGTCCCCAGAAGGTCAGATGGGATGTTGCGCAAGCAAATCCAACTACTGCGATTACTAGTCCTAAGGAAATTAAAGTTACGGCCAGTGGTGGGGCAAAGTAGCGAAATGCTGAAAAGGTTTTGACGGTATCGGGATGTTCGCGCATAACTTTGCGTCGCCACTGTCCATATTGAAAATACTGTTTGGCCAGCGCGCGGACAGTCGAACGCGGACGGTAAGTGACTTTTAGAGTTGGCGTAAACCAGACTTTTCCACCAGATTTGCGAATTCGATAATTCATTTCCCAATCTTGGGCTCTAGTGAAACTTGGATCGTATCCACCTACTCGTTCGAGTGCCGATCTTAGAAAAACGCCTAAGTAAACTGTGTCTGCTGGGCCTTCATTGCCACCAACATGGAAAGCTGCTGCTCCAACACCTAGTTTGCTAGTCATTGCCGTAGCTACGGCTCGCTCAAAAAGGGTTTTACCTTCTGCTGCCATGATCCCGCCTACATTGTCCGCTCCAGTGCGTAACAATGTTTCAACTGCGTTGGCTAGATAACCTTCCGAAAGCTCGCTGTGGGCATCTACTCTTGCAATGATTGATTCATCGGTTGCGGCAATCGCTGCGTTGAGTGCATCTGGCGTACGTCCAGACGGATTCGGCACAACCAATATTCTTGGGTCCAATTTTTGAATTTCGGCAACAACTTCATTAGTTCTATCGGTAGAAGGACCAAGGGCTAAAACCAGCTTTAACCTACCTGCATATTCTTGAGTCAAAATCGCATTTACCGCAGATAAGATATGGTTTTCCTCGTTCAAAACCGGCATAATCACGGCTAGATTAGGCAAGGTTCGCATAAACCAAGATTAGCGTGTCCGATAAGGTTGTGGGCATGACCAATCTCTCGGTTATCGGAACTGGATACTTAGGTGTTACCCATGCTGCATGCATGGCCAGCCTTGGCCACAAAGTAATCGCACTAGATGTTGATCCGGAAAAAATCGCATCGCTTAATTCAGGCGTAGTTCCATTTCATGAGCCGGAACTGCAGGAACTGCTTAATCAAGCATTAGCCTCGGGCAACTTAACTTTTACAACAGATTGGGCAGAGGTGGCACAGGCTGCCGATGTTCATTTTTTGTGCGTAGGCACGCCAAAGTCTAAAGATTCAGATGCAGCTGACCTCTCACAAGTAAATGGTGCAATTGCCTCGCTGGCCGTCCACCTCGACCGGGCTTGTCTGGTTGTTGGTAAATCAACTGTTCCAGTCGGGACCGCCCAACGACTGGCGGATTACCTGACAGCAAACGCGCCAATTGGCCAGCAGGCGCATCTAGCTTGGAACCCTGAGTTCTTGCGCGAAGGCTTTGCGGTTCAAGATACTTTGCATCCAGATCGAATTGTCATTGGAATTACCGAATCAAAAGATGAGACAAAGTTGCGAGAGGTTTACGCGGCCTCAATTGCAGAAGGAACTCCATTTATCACGACAGACTACGCAACCGCCGAACTAGTGAAGGTAGCAGCCAACTCTTTTCTCGCGACCAAGATTTCGTTTATTAACTCTTTTGCAGACCTTTGCGATGCGGCCGGAGCTGACATCACACAGCTCGCTGATGCAATTGGACATGACACTCGGATTGGTCGCAGATTCTTAAACGCAGGTGTTGGTTTTGGTGGCGGCTGTCTACCAAAAGACATAAAGGCTCTGCACGCTCGTGCCATTGAACTTGGCCTATCCGAACAGTTTGAATTCTTGGCAAATGTGGGACGAGTAAACCAGATGCGGCGCGAATTAGTGGTGAATCGCGCTGCAGAATTGGTGGGCGGCAATCTCTCTGGGGCGAAAGTAGTAATCCTTGGTGCCGCCTTTAAACCAGATAGCGACGATATTAGAGATTCCCCAGCGTTATCTGTGGCTCGTGAATTGGCTATTCAGGGTGCTGCGGTAACCGTTCATGATCCAATCGCCTTGCCTGTTGTGCGACGTGTCCATCCCGATTTGCATTGCGAAGAGTCAATTGCTGAGGCAGTCGTAGGCGCACAAATTTTGATCCATTTAACAGAATGGAAAGAGTATCGAGAACTAGATCCAGACAGTTTGGGCAATCTAGTCGCTGACCGAGTAATCATTGACGGTCGAAACATGCTTGATCGAGAAAAGTGGACTGCAGCTGGTTGGAAGATTAGCTTTTTGGGTAAACCTGGCTCGTAATTCGAGCGATAAGTTCTTCGCCTTTATCAGTGGCTAATTGTCTCAGTTCATCTTGAAACTTTTCTAATTTTAGTGCGACCTCAGTAGCGATGGAGTCAGAGCCACTGGCAATAATCCGAGCCGCTAGCAAGCCAGCATTTTTGGCATTTCCGATACCGACCGTCGCAACTGGGACCCCAGCTGGCATTTGCACGATTGAAAGTAGTGAATCGAGACCCTCCAATTGTTGCAACGGAACTGGTACGCCAATTACCGGCAAAGTGGTGAGGGATGCAACCATTCCAGGCAAGTGTGCCGCGCCACCAGCTCCTGCGATGATAACTCGCAGCCCGTTTTCTTTAGCAGACTTTGCATACTCGACCATTTCTTCAGGCATGCGATGTGCTGATACGACCTGGGCTTTTGCCTGGACACCTAATTCGGCAAGTGCACTAACGGCTGGTTCCATTACATCCCAGTCAGAGTCACTGCCCATGATTACACCAACTAGCGGTTGCTCACTCATCTATAACTCCAGTTAGATAGTCGGCTGCGTGCCAGGCACGTTGCTTTAAGTCCTCTAGATTGTCACCTACCGAGTTCACATGTCCAATTTTTCGTCCAGGCTTTACCGATTTTCCATACAAATGAATCTTTATGTTTGGGTCGCGGGCCATGACATGTCGATAGGCAGATTGTAAATTATCAAGATCTTTGCCCAAGAGATTAACCATAACTGTGTGGGGTGCGATTGCCGCAGGCGAGCCCAGAGGCCAATTAAGCACCGCTCTCAGATGGTTTTCAAATTGGCTAGTTACTGCGCCATCCATTGACCAGTG
>RFTJ01000028.1 GCA_009923495.1 Actinomycetota bacterium | reverse complement strand
CATTTGTGCCAGCACTCAAAAAGGCCGTTGCGCCAGAACCGCTTTGATAGACAACCGCCCCAACCGTGCCCCCTGCAATATTGGTTGCAGATGTTGCCGTGCCAGCGTTGCCAGATACCGACCCCGTGATGGTGTTGGTCACCGTCAAGTTGGTCAATGTCCCCAAACCCGTGATGCCAGAATAACTACCCGACAATCTGGCGCTGTCAATCGTGCCGCTGGTGATCTGAGTGCCCGAAATGGCGATGCTGGTGCTTCCCGCTAAAGTCAATTGACCCTGGGCATTGACCGTAAAAGTCCCGACAGATGATGCCGACCCATACGCCGCCGCAGTCACCCCTGTGCTGGTGATGCTGAACGTGTTGCCCGTTAGGGTCAATCCCGTACCCGCCAAATAAGACCCAGCGCCTGAGAATTGCGACCAATTGATCGCGGTCACATCAATTGTGCCGCCTTGGTTAGACGTGCAAACCCACCCCGTATCTGCTAGGGTTGTGCCAGATTCAATAAACGTGAAAGCAGATGGAACTTCTGCCCAAACATTCATGTCGGCAGATCGCGCCCAAGTGCCTGATGCCGCCACATAAATACCGTTGAATTGGCTTGATGTCTGATCTTTGACCAAAATCCTGTTTCCAGCGGTCAGCGTGGCAACCCAATCGCCCCCTGCCTGTACCGCCAAGCCCGACAGCGTTATGTTGTTGGTGGTTGAATACACGCACGATGCTTTTACATCCAACCCCTGCGCCACCGAATCCACATATCCCTTATTCGCAATGTCTGTGTCGCCAGTTGGGGTTGTGGTGATCGTGCCCGTTATTGTGCTGATGTTCGTAAATGTGGCATTTGCAGGGCCATAGAACGGCGTTCCAGCAGGGCCAACAAAATACTGGAGGGCATAGGTCGGTTCAGGGGCAAACACCCCTTGAACTGGGACAAAGTTAGTGGTCTGGGTGACCGCTGTGGTCATGGCTTACTCGTAATAAACGGTGCAACTCACTGTGCCGCTAATCACGACATAAATCCCATCCTCGGTGTTGATGCCATCATAAAAATTGTAATTTGTGGCGCTCACAGGTGTGAACGTGTCAATTACTTTATAAGTGGTGCTGGTTGTCTGGGTGTCGTAAATCGTAAGTGTGGGGGTGGATGATGCGGCGCTAACAAAAATGCCTTTCACTTTCCCAGCTTGGTTTTTGACCGTTGTGGTTGCAGAAATCTGTGCAAAATTAGACATGGTTTGGCCTTTCTTTTCAAATTATATGCTTCAAAAGAGAAAAAGCCACCCCTTTTGAGGGCGGCCCTTTCACTTAGTTCATGCCGTTTTAAGGCAAAAAGGTTAGGTCGTAGCCGTAGACAAAAATGTCAGCGGTTGCGGCAGCGCCTTGGGCGGTAGTACAACGCAGATACAACGGCGTTGAAGTGATTGCAGCAGTTGAAGTTGCTGCGGTCACAACAACAGTCGATGCGGCGGTGTTACCCGACAAAGCATATGCCGATTTAACGGTTGTGCCCGTAGCGCCAGCGCCTGTGTACACGGCAAGTTGTGCCGTGGTCAAGCTGACCGATGCGTTGGTCACGATGATGCTTTGAACGCTAACTCGACCAGCAACCAAGATTGGTGCGATGGTGTCGCCAACGGTGTTAAGGTCAACCGATTGAGCAGAGGCAATCAAGCGCAAAGCCTGATTAGTTGCCAGATTGCTCGGGTGGTTGGTGACGGTAGTGGCTGCGCCTGGATTTGCCATGATAGGTTTCCTTTACGTTAATTAAGCTGCAACTCGGCAAGCGAGTTCGGGATACAAAGGGGCCCAGCCGTACAAAACATCCACACGGGTGGGGATAGAGTCGTTATTGATGGTGTACTGACGCACGACACGCATTGACAGTCCCAGTTCCTTGTCGCTTGCGCGACCAGCAAAGACCACCCCGTCTGGCAATTCTAAGTCAGCGGTCGCTAACGTGTATGCATTCTTATGCATTACAATGTTCTGCGGACTTACTACTCCAGTTTTATTAAACGGAGTCACAACGGCGGAAGCGCTGGTGCTGGTCACAGTCACGTTTTGGAACTGACCGCCTGTGATGACAGCGGGGCTGACGGTCACAGAGGTAGTCCCAGAAGTGGCAACAGTCACAGCGGTGGTCACAACAAAATTACGCAACTTGCCCGAACCGTATGCGCTACGGTTTTGGGGGTTGACAGCGTAAATGTTAGCGATCTGGATGACATCGCCTTGTTGCAAACCAGCGGTGGCGGTGGTGGCAGTCAGTGCAATGGTGGACGTTGAGGCCCAACCAGTTGACAAAAAGCCAGTTGCCGTTGCCGTATCGCAAGCCAGGGTAGCAGTGGAATAAGACCCAAACGTCTGGTTCACAACGTTTTGATCCATTTTCCACGACATTCCAGCGCTGTCTTTCCCCATCATGCCTTTTTGGTATTGCTTGGCAATGATGTCGGATGGAACAAACAACCCCTTTAGGCTGTCCACAATGGTTGCGCCCGTGAAAGGCTCAACAATGCAAGAACGGCGACCATCACGGGGTGCGCCCTCAGCGTCCAGATACGCACCAGCGGTCAAGTAGGTGAGCAAGGAGGTTGGGGGAGTGCCAGCCGTACCAACGATGTTGGCAGTGCTGTTCTTTGCCATCGTCAGACCGTCAAAGTCGATCTTGTTGGCAACAGCAGCCACAGCGGGTTTCAGCACACGGTCAGAGAATGCGTCCAATGACAAAGCCAAATCTTGCGTGGTGAACTGGGTATCAACGTGGAACTGTGTTGACAAAGTGACAGGCACAGAAGTCTCGTTGAAATCCTCAACGTTCAATGCTGGGCCAGTAGTTCCAATGAAACGACCAGGACGGCGAACGTTTAGGGTGTTACCGATCTTTGCGCCGCTAACGGCAAATTGATCGTCATAATTGCGGTCAACTTCAGAGGAGAAGGTCAATTCGTTTTCCAAGACCATCAACGCTTCGTTGGTGATCATGGAGATGGTAAGCAGATTGTTGCTCATTTCATTTCCTTAAAAAAAGATGGATTTAGCGGATTCGCCCTGCCATTCGTGCGGCTTTGTAGGCTTGATATGACCCTTCAAATTTACCATCGCTGGTAAGGGGCACATCTCTGCCGTTTGCCGCCGATCTGATTGGGTTAATCGGCGCTGGCGCTTTACTTTTCCCAACGACAGTCTTAGATGTTGGCTCAGTCTTTTCAAACTGGGCTTCTAGCTTTCCAATGCTTCTCAAAGCCGATGCCACCGTCATGCCTGAGAGTTTCTCTGCAAACTCGGGATTCTCGGCAAGGTGATACAGAATTCTTGGGCCTACATCTGATTCAAAGATTGCGTCCCGCACTTCGTTGCTCACAACAACGTCAGCAGAACCAACCATATCGTCAAAATCAGGCATCTCAGACTTGGCAGCTTTAACCCGATCAGTCCAGGCACTAATAACCTTTTCCCGTTCGGCTTGCTGTTTCGCCTGTGCGTCCTTCTGCTTTTCCTCGCCTAACCTTTGTTCAACCCGATAATCTGTTAACGCCTTGGCGTATTCGTACATATCGGAGAAATTCTCTGGCTTGGGTTCACCAGTTGGTTGGGTTTCCGCTTGCGGCTTTGCCCGACCTTCTAATTCCCTAACTTTGGCCTCTAAAGATTCCCGCGCTTCCCGTTCCCGCTTGGCTTCTTGCCTTGCTTCTTCGCGTTGCTTAGTTATCTTTTCAAACCTCAATTCCAACTTTGGATTGCGTTTTCTTTCCTCTGTCGCTGTCGCTTCATCTTCCCCAAGCGGCTCACTCTGGCTTTGCGTTTCTGTCGGCTCTGTGGGAGTTTTCTCAACCACAGCCTCAACAGGCGCTTTGTCAGCTAAACCCATCTTCTTGGCGTTGAACTCAGCTAAATTTTCACTTGTCACCACACTAGCGGCAACTTTTGGTGCTTCTTGCACTTCGGACATGGATTACTCCAAGAATTTACCCAGTTGACCCAACTGGTAAGGTTTGGGGCGATATTACCCGAAATCATGTCAATGTCAATTACTGTGGCATTCCTTGAATAAAAGGACTAGCACCTTGGCTAATATCTTGGGCGGCAAACTGAGCATATTGGCCCTGTTCGGCGTTCAATCGCTCAATCTCGCCCATCAATTGGTCAGGTGACATTCTTGCCAGCAGGATTTTGACCAAGGCATCAATTTCGGTTTTGTTCTGGCTGGTAATGCTGCGGGTGTTTTGGTCATTGACCCGAACCTCTGCCATTGTTTCGGTGTTATGCGCCTTGGCGGTCACTTCCATCAGCTTGCGCTTGGTTGCGCCTTCTTCTTTGATTTGGGCCACTTGCGCCCTGTTGTTGATCTCCAACCCAGCCGCTTGCAACTGCTGTTGTAGTTGCTGAATCATCTGCTCAGACTGCGCCAAACGCATCTGGGCCTCAGGCGGTATATCGGATTTTTCGTCAATGTTTGCCATCGGGTTCATAGCGGCAAGGCGGTCAGCAATTACATCTGCACCTGGGAAATCCATGTTTCTGAATACCAAATCCCCTGCAATATTGAACAATTCCTGATTGCCCGTCAGCAATGGCATCATGGATTCAACCGCTTGCTGGCGCTTGGTCTGGAATCCTGGGCCTGTGTCCATCACCACATCGTATTCACCAACGGTTACATCGTTCAAAACCTCGCCAATTTCGTTGGTCTCGTTGATGGTGGTCATGTCGGGCTGACCATCCGAACCAATAATCCGCATCACCCGTTGTGTGTCGTAAATCTTTGGAATCAGGTCAAGAATGATGCGCCCAGTTTGAGCAATGGAACGGGTCAAATTGTCGTAAAAGTGGAAGTTAGACAGATCAACCTGATTCTGTTGCCCTGCCAATGCCTTGCCTGAGATATTCCCGCTTGGCAATTGGTTAGGGTCAAGAACTCCTAGCACCATCTGCAAATCGTTAGAAATTGCCCCTGCTGCTTCCATAATCCCTGATGGTGGCGGCTCGGGTTGCAATCGCTGGGGCGCTGGCGCTGGTACGCCTTCAATGTCTTTTTGCTTGTATCTCAGCACAGGCATTGACTTGATGTTAGCCATTGCCCATTCGTTTTCATGACCCTCATCTTGACCCTCTGCCATCACCCATTTGGCTTTAGGCGCAAGGGCAATGCTCTCGGTCATGCTGGTGCGCCAGAAGTTGTACATCCGCTGGGGGTCTTTTGCAAACCGTACCAGCCCGTATTTCTTGCGCTTGTCATCCACAATGACTTGCGCCCCATAGCAAGGCACAACGGGGATATATTTCCCCGCCCAGGTCTTTTCCTCAAGCACTTCCAATGCGGTCATCTTGGCCCATTTAACGGCCTTGCGGAAGGATTCACGCTCGTCTACCACAGTCAAACCTGCGGCCTCAACTCGCGCAAAGAATCCAGCACTGTCCCCAAATGAAGAAGTGCCGTCACTCAGCAAATACAGCTTGGCCCTTTCGCGCTCAATCCAAAAATACTCAGCAATCCTAATATCCTCTTTGGTCACCCAGGCGGCGGTGTCATCCCCTGTGCTTCTTTGCTGAAAGTTAGCGCCATCGTTTGCACCTGGGTACATTTCCCTAAAAATCTTCTTGTCCAAGATGGTCGTGATCAAACAACGCTCGGCATCCGAACCATCTGGCCTGATGCTGTTGGGGTCAAAATAAACAGTAAAAGGGTTGTCAATCGCATCAATGTAGATTTCTTGATCAAAAGAATCTTCCCTTACATATTTGTAATTTATGCGCCAGTAGCCCCAGCCCATTCTGACAGCGTAGTCAAAGGCGGTGTCATAAGCGCTGTCTGCGCTGGAATTAACCTCAATATGACGGGTGATGCCCTCAATAACTTGGGCGATTTTATAGTCGGCAAGGTTGTTGACGGGGTGAACTTTGATGCGTGGGCGCTGCTGACGCTGTTGGTTGGTAACCTGTCGGATGTACGCATCGATCTTATTGATCGTCAGGCAAGGGCGGCTTTCTAAATTGCGGCTATTCTGAATCTCAACGGGCCATTGGTCACCAGCAGCAAACTTAATGTCGTTTAGCGCCTCGGCTCGGTTTGTGGAATCCGAATCATTGACCAAGCGCCAGAACTTGATCGCCTCTGAAATCTTGTCTTTTGCGTTATCTTCGTCTTGGTATGCCATATAAACCCCTTTGGGTAATTATCCCATCCAACTTCCCGCCATAGCAACCATTTGTTTCTTGCGTTTGGGTGGTTCTTTGATCATGAGGGCAATGTAGCGGAATGCGTCTGCCCCGTGGGAATAATGGTCATGCAGAGGGTTTCGGCTGAATTGCCCCGTGTCTGGGTCAACCTCGTAGCGGTAATGACGCAAACAAGCCAACCCATCTGCGGTGTGTTCGCGGTCAAAGTAACAGTTCGGGAATATCGTCCTTGCGGCATTGATAGAGTCCAGAATCGGCACTCTGGGCAGGATGGTGGTCTTGTACCCTGCCGCCCTCACAATGTCATCAATCGACCGCCCAGCGGCTGCCAAGGTCTTGGATTCAGCGTCATGGGGCAACCAAATGGTATCGTACACATAACCATAGGTTTGCATCGTGGCAAGGTAATAGCTGATGGTTTTCTGGCTATCCTCAATGTAGCGGATTAGCCTTGTTTCCATCCCCACAAACTGCAAGAACCAGATGGCGGTGCTGTCCGACCAACCCAGGTCGAACACAGCATGAACGGGTTTGGTTGCATCGTAAGGCACTTTGATGATGCGCCCATCCTTCTCGGCCTGTTGCATTTCCTTGGCAAAGATTGCCCCGTCCACGGTCTGGCGGCACAAACCTTCCCAGACTTGGTTGTAGGCTTCCTCGTCTCTTTGCTTTAGCGCATCCTTTTCCAAGCGCAGGGTTTCGGGAAACCAAGGGTTGTCACTCCAGTTCACCCGCATGGTGATGCAATCCTCTGGGGGGTTTGCCACAAACCGCTGGTAAGTCTCGTCTGTTTCCAACTCAGGGTTAAACGAAATCCATATTTCACTACCCTCGGCACGAATGGTAGGAATCAGCACATTCCATGACAGGCGACTGACCGTTTGTGCCTCCTCGACCCAACAGATTGAAACACCTTCATAGCTTTTTACATTTGCAATGTTGTTTTTGAGGCCAACAAAGCTGAATTCTGTGCCGTTTTTGCCCCGAATGCTGGCCTGGGTAATCTCGTAGAACCCCAGCAAGCCCAGGCTTTCAATTTGGTCGCACAACAGCTTATGCACCGAATCCCGCATGGAGGTCATAAACTCACGGGCGCACAAGATGCGAATGGGATTCTTTGCCCCCAGGATAAGCAACGCCCTAGCTATGCCCCAAGATTTAGCCCCGCCCCTGCCGCCATAAGCCACTTTGTAACGGCTTTTCCTAAACAGACCTTCCAGCTTTACAGGGAATTCTGCCCTTGCAATAG
>RFTJ01000027.1 GCA_009923495.1 Actinomycetota bacterium | reverse complement strand
TTCTGCAGGTACCGTCACTTTCGCTTCGTCCCTGCTGAAAGAGGTTTACAATCCGAAGACCTTCATCCCTCACGCGGCGTCGCTGCGTCAGACTTTCGTCCATTGCGCAATATTCCCCACTGCTGCCTCCCGTAGGAGTCTGGGCCGTGTCTCAGTCCCAGTGTGACCGGTCGCCCTCTCAGGCCGGTTACCCGTCGTCGCCTTGGTGAGCCGTTACCTCACCAACAAGCTGATAGGCCGCGGGCCCATCCCTAACCGAAAAACTTTCCAACCAAGAAGATGTCTTCCTAGTTCATATCCGGTATTAGCACCTCTTTCGAGGAGTTATCCCAGAGTTAGGGGCAGGTTGCCCACGTGTTACTCACCCGTTCGCCACTAATCCCCAGAGCAAGCTCTGGTTCATCGTTCGACTTGCATGTGTTAAGCACGCCGCCAGCGTTCGTCCTGAGCCAGGATCAAACTCTCCGTTAATGTTTTTGGATCGACTCGTTAAAGTCGAAACACTCTGGAGAGAGTGTTCACTGGCAATAAGAACAAAAAGCTGAATGCTTTTTATTTTGTATTACCAAAGGAATTACCGCGCGGCATGCTTACGCATCCCGCGACGGGGTTTTGGTATTGACTTGTGGCACGCTGTTGAGTTCTCAAGGTACGAACGCGCATAAAACATAGCCCATTTTGGTGGGCCGGTTTTAAGGCGACTTTCCTAACCTAGTCATGTTCACTGTCTCGGTCAAATCCGAAACTCATGATTTTCAACTGGTGGTAGTTAGTGGACGAACCACGGGTTACCTGTTAGGTCGTAGTGCAATACTCTACGACACGCCGATTCAAATAAGCAAATCGGGGGTCTGGCTATTCAGATTTCACTTTCATCGTAACTCGCATCCCAAGATTTCGATAGCGAATCTGAGCAAAGTTTTGGCCAATTTCCTGCGCCAACCTGGCACTTTAACCTCGCGTAATGCCACCAAAAGTGCGCTTGCCGCGGCGTAATACCAACCACTTACCGTGTAGGAAGTCAACTTCAGTGACTTCATAATTCTCGTCAGTGACTTTCACATTATTAATAGAGACGCCACCTTCGTTGATCGCACGGCGACCCGCGCTGTTACTAGCTACTAATTCGCAGGCGACTAAGAGCTCGGCAACTGTTGGGTACTGACCGCTTGGCGCTACTGATGCATTTGGAGCTTCGCGCATGGCCGCATCCAAAGTCGCAGGATCGAGGTCACGAATTTCTCCCTGACCGAACAGTGCGCTAGCCGCGGCTTTTGCCTGGGCAGTTTGATGTTCACCATGAACCAAAGTAGTGACATCGTTTGCAAGGGTTCGTTGCGCTTCCCGAGCATGCGGACGCTCTTGCGTGGCCTCTGCAAGTTCAGCAATTTCTGACTCGCTGCGGAAGGTGAAGGTGCGAAGCAAGGTATCGACATCGCGATCATCTGCGTTAACCCAGAATTGATGAAAGGCATAAGGACTTGTGAGTTCCGGATCCAACCACACTGTGCCTGATTCGGTTTTACCAAACTTGGTGCCATCGGCTTTAGTTACAAGAGGAGTTGTTAATCCATTAACACTTGCCGATTCAACCCGACGCACTAAGTCAGTACCTGCCGTGATATTGCCCCACTGATCTGATCCACCGATCTGCAATGTGCAGCCATGTTTGCGATATAACTCTAAGTAGTCGAGTGACTGTAAAATCTGGTAACTGAATTCGGTGTACGAAATTCCCGCGCCGTTTAGTCGAGCTGAGACCGACTCTTTATCAAGCATGCGATTCACGCTGAAGTGTTTGCCGATCTCGCGCAAAAACGTCAACATGTCCATGTTGTGCGTCCAGTCGTAGTTGTTTGCCATGATGCAGGCATTGGTGCCACTGAAATCAAAAAATGGTTCGAGTTGTCCGCGAATCTTCTCAACCCAATTGGCCACAACATCTGAAGTGTTGAGTGTGCGCTCAGCGTTTTTGCCACTTGGGTCACCAATCAAGCCGGTAGCGCCACCGACTAAAGCTATCGGAGTGTGACCGAGTCGTTGAAACCGAGCCATGGTAATTATTTGAGCTAGATTGCCCATGTGCAAACTTGGTGCGGTTGGATCAAAGCCACAATAAAGAGTGAGCGGACCCTTCGCCAATTCGTCGGGCAACTCCGGGGTGTGCTGCGCAATCAGGTTGCGCCAGCCAAGTTCAGAAAGAATTTCGCTCACTGCTCTATCTTTGCGGAAAGTGTGAAGTAAAACAACATTGACCCTTACTTATTTACAAGGTTCACACGACCAATCGCGGTGAAAAAGTTTTGTACAAGATTCAGATTGTTTTGTGCAATTTTTTATGGCTACCTATACCGCAAGCGAAGCGCGTGAACGCTTCAGTGAAGCAATCGCAACCAGTGCAGTTGAGGCTGTATTTATTCATAAGCATGGCGAGGTTGCTGCTGTACTGATCAGTCCCGAGCGGTACGAGCAACTTATGGATGCACTGGAGGAGATAGAAGACCTTCAGGCAATCGAGGACGTAAAGAAGGAATCAGGTCCGTTCAAAACAGCCGCTCAAGTATTTGCAGAGCTCGGATATTTATGACCTTTACCGTTCGACTAACGAAGCGTGCGGAAAAAGATCTAGCAAAAATCGCAAAACGCGAAGGCGAACGAATCCGCATTGCGTTGCGCGTACTTGAGAAAAACCCTTATCCCCCAGCGACCCGCAAACTAGTTAATAGACCTGAGTGGCGCGTGCGGATCGGCAAATACCGCATTTTCTATGAAGTCATCGACAATGAAGTAGTCGTGCTTGTAATTGGTATCGGACTTCGCTGGCAAATCTACGACCGGTAACGAGCGAACACTTCGAAGTCCACCCGTTTCGTCAAATGGCGCTATGCGTCGCGCTTTAGGAATTTCATTCCAGCCAAGCCCACTGTAATCACGGTGGCCGTAGCAATCACAATCAGGTCTTTAGTCTGACCCCCACTTGCCCATTCCATGCCCTTGCTTAATGGCAGGTAATCCACAACTTTTGGCCAACGAGTTGACAAGAGTCCGGCAACAATCTGTTCCAAAATTGCTGCCCAAACTACAACTCCTGCCACGCCAGCAGCTAGGTTGCGAGAGAAAATTACTACTGCTGCAACGATCAGGCCCCACACTATCGTGAAGGCAATGTGTCGACCGGCCAGATTTAGTGCGCCTGAGTAATCCTGAACTGAAATAAAAGTTTTGTACAGAAAAAAGATTCCAGCCATTGCAATAAGGCCAGAGACGATCGCTAGAACACTTGGGATTAGAAGTTTTGCAACAAATACTCTTGCTCGTTGCGGGTATGCACTCAAAGTAAGGCGCATGGTGCCATCGCGGAATTCATGACCGAAAGCCTGGGCAAAGGGAATGGTAATGAAAAAGATGCTAAGCGGAGAAAAGCTGTTATTTATGGCCAGTGCGAATGTTGGTGGAACCGCCATGCCTTCAACATTCATCATCAGGTCAGCGTCCTTCAAACCGAAATAAGCAATAAGCCAACTTAGGGCGATGCCGATAACAGGAAAAATCCACGTGGACTTCAAGGAGCGGGCGCGGATGAATTCATACTTAAAAATGCGACTCATGCCTGGGCTCCTGTTCGATATTCTTGTTCGCCCGAAGTTAATTCAAGGAAGGCAGATTCTAGAGAAACCTGACGAGCCACTAACTCCAAGACTGGAACGTTCGCCTGGAATGCGAGCTGGCCAACTTGTTCGGCAGAGGCATTTTTGACGGAAAGGGCATTTGCTTCAATCGCCGTTGACTCAACCCCTGATGCAGTTAGGGCATTTTGCAGAGTTGAGAGTTCATCCTGACTCGTCCGCACAAGCACATCGTTACCCGAGCTTCGAGCAACAAAACTTGCCATTGGCTCGTCGGAAATCATCTTGCCACGAGCGATTACCACTAAATGGTCGGCCATCAATTCCATTTCGGAAAGTAGGTGACTTGAAACAAATACGGTATTGCCTTTCGCTGCGTAATCCTTTAGGAAGTCACGCAGCCAGTGAATTGATTGAGGATCTAAGCCATTGGCAGGCTCGTCAAGGAGCAAGTGACGGGGCTCAGTCAAGATTGCGCCGGCCAATCCAAGTCGCTGCCCCATGCCCAAGGAGAATCCTTTCGGCGCTTTATTGGCAACTCCTTGCAAACCCATGAGTTCAATAACTTCAGAGATGCGCTTTTGTGAAACTTGTGCCTCGGTGGCCAACATTCTCAAGTGGTTAACCGCGGAGCGTTTTGGGTGAAAATATTTCGCGTCTAGGTGCGCTCCGACAATTCGAGTCACTTCTTTGTGGGAAGCCAGTGGCTTGCCATCAAACAGAGTTTCGCCAGATCCAAAGTCGAGACCAAGCATCAGTCGCATTGTCGTTGATTTACCAGATCCATTCGGACCCAGAAATCCCACGACCTGGCCTTCAGGCACCACGAACGAGACATCGTTAACGGCATGGGTGCTTTTGTACCGCTTGTCTAGGTGATTAACCTCAATCATTAACCCTCCCGAGTCTGACTCAGTTTAGTTTGAAAAGACACTCAGAATCAGCAACTTGCTAGACAACACGATGCAAAATTATTGAATCAATATCCGATGGACTTGCAACCGGATTCATGAGGTAGTAGCGGTCTAAGCGTTACGCGCCAGGTTTTGCCACCGGAACTCCATAGCGTCTCCACATTTATAGATGACTCAATTGTGTTTATTGCTGCTGATTGCGAATTGTTGAGTGCAGCGCAGGAAACCTCTTGGGATAGTTCGGGTCCGACCCAATCGAGAGTATTTGAATTTTCCGTGACCGCGGCTTCAGCAACTTGGTAGACATACTTCGTTGGGGTCCACTTCGTTGGATAACTCTTTGACCAGATGTATCGGCCTGAAAAAGCTTGTAATGAATCTAAAACTCTGTCTGCCTTCTTGCGGTACTCAACCTGTTTCTTGGTTAAGCCTGGACCAGTCATTCCTAATGCATATATGGAAACAGTTGCTGAACGTTTTTTCGCTGAAAGCTGCGTTATTACCTCGGTATTTGGGACATCGGCAACTGATGGGTAACCCCAGTCAAATTTGGGATTAGCTAAATTTGTATTCTCCAATGCAGAAACAATTCGTTTCAGATCGAAACTGACATTCTTGGTCATCAAATTTGGGATTGCTCTGCCAGGATACTGCTGTGTTGAAATCTGCGATTCACTAATCATGCGCCCGTCGCTGTAAACAACAAATCTGGGTAATCGCGAGAAGTTGTATTGAGCAGGGACAAAGCCGCCGGAAGTCTTGGCAAGTGCCACTACGTAAGTTTTAGGCTTTGCATAGGTAATGTCAGTGGCAACAAGTCCACCAACAATTAGTCCAATCGCTAGCGAGATCGCGAACTTGCGTTTCATCTGGCCGCTCCTAAAATTTCATATTTGCCAAGGCCTACCCTCAGTCTAAGCAGGAGGCCAAGCTTTAGGTAGAGGCTACGGTCAGGGATTCGTAAAGTTTTGGTGAATTTTTGATGCTTTTTTGAGTGATTTCTCAGAGCTTTCACATTTGCTGTTCCATACGCTGAATTTAGTTCCGGAAAGGGGGCGCAATGAAAACCAGTTCGAAAATTGCTGCCGCTTTATTTGCTGCATCATTGGTGCTAACAAGCTCAGTTACTGGTGCTTCGGCCAAGACTTCAGGCAAGTCTCAAACTTGCTCGAAGTCACAGGTAGCAAAGAAAGCACATGGCAAGAAGGCTGCCGGCAAGAAAGTACAAAAGCCATGTAAGGCAAAGAAAACCAAGAAGGCTAAAAAGGCTAAGCGGTAATTACTTTCCTTGAAAAAGTTGGTGCCCCGCGTTGTGCGAGGCACCAACTTTTTGTTTCTTGCTTACTGAGGCAAAGATGAGTCACAAGCCACGGCAAATAGTGTTGGGCTATTTAGTTTCGCTAGTACATAAGTTCCGTTGTAAGTCACACCCTTACTCGCGAAACTACATGGCTGTCCGACTAGCTCAAATGAATTACCTGGCAGACCCTGCGGACCTTGTGGACCTGTAGCTCCGGTATCACCTTTGGGTCCAGCTGGACCAGCATCGCCTTGCGGCCCTGCTGGACCAGTTTCACCTGGGTCACCTTTAGGACCAGCGATACCTTGCTCCCCTTGCGGACCAGCTGGGCCAACCAATCCTGCGGGACCTGTTGCACCTTGCGATCCAGTCGGGCCAACTTCACCCTGGGGACCTGTTGCACCGGTATCGCCTTTAGGGCCTGTTGGACCTTGATCACCTTGGGGACCTGTTGCACCGGTTGCGCCGGTTGCGCCGGTTGCTCCAGTGGCTCCCCTTGGACCCACTGGTCCCTGAGCACCGTCTACTCCATCCAAGCCGTCAAGGCCGTCCATGCCATCAAGACCGTCGATTCCATCTACTCCAGCTGGTCCCTGCTCCCCCTGGATACCTTGTTCACCTGGCAAGCCCGGGATACCCTGTTCGCCTTGGATACCCTGCGGTCCCTGAATTCCTTGCAGTCCAGTTGGCCCCTGGATACCTTGTTCACCTTGAACCCCCTGTGACCCTTCAATGCCCTGCACCCCTTGGATTCCCTGAATGCCCTGGGGTCCCTGAATGCCCTGGGGTCCTTGAATGCCCTGGGGTCCTTGTGGGCCAGCGGGACCTTGTGGGCCAGATTCAACTAGCGTGCTGGCGATTGAAAGGCCCGTTGATAATCCCTTAAAGTAATCGCTACATGCCTGATATTCCTCGGCCCAGTGCGCCTTCACCACTCGCCTAGTCATCACGGACCTGTTGTTTATTTTGACTCGCAAAACAGCATTGTTGCGAATAAAGCGTGGAATACAGAAATGTGCATCGCCATTAACGGTCAATCGCTGGGTCCCTAACCAAACCGACTTGGTTTTTCCGACTAAGTACAGCGAAGCGCTTTCCATTCGATACTTTGGGTTCAGTAATGAAACTTCAATGGGTGTGTGCTTACTAACCGTGTAACCCAAATTAATTCCATTGGAATAAGCTGATGCCGATTGCACTGCTCCCAGAACTCCAGCAAGAGCCAGACTTAATGTTGTTACTATCGCAAAGACTCTTCGCCCCCTATGCGATTTTTCGGGGAAGATTTTCTTTCTCATATCAAACATCCCTTTCATGGATCTCTTTTCTAATTTCAGTGTTCAACGACTGAACGGAAATGAGAACCGTCAAGTGGATAGTTTTGTGACCAATCAGTGATCTAAGACCAAGTGCGCAAGGCTGGCTGCCTGCTGCCGATTTCGTGCTCCTAGGCGGTCGTACAGTCTTGATGTTTCGACTCGGATGGTTCCTAAACTTAAATGCATTTTGGCAGCGATTTCTTCATTAGTTAATCCATTGGTAATCAGCTCTAAAATTTGTGATTGGCGTTCGGTTAAGGTGACACCATCCAGAGTGGTATCCCTTTCTTCATGATCGGCATCGGTAGCAACCGCGGGTCTTGAACTTTGTTCGTGTAGCGGCTGGCTCATTTTGTGAAATCGGTAAATGAACTCGCTGGCTACTCTGATGAATGAAAAAACTTCTAGATTCTCCTTGAAGTGACTCGAAAGATTTGCCGTACAGAGCAAAAGCCCATCTTCAAAGTCCAAAGTCCCGAGACACAGGCCTACGCTAAGCAGCGGTATTGACGTCTTAGGGCTGTTGGCAACAAGTGAGTCAGCGTAAAAATAGCCCCAAGGTAGACCATCTGCCAGGATGGAAGTGCGAGAAATTTGGGAATCAGAAAATCCGGAAATGTGTGATAACTGATTTGGCCCTGCTTCTTTGATGCATTCCCAGGTCATCTCAGGGGTTAGCTCGTAAAATGCAATCGAGAACTGTTGCTGTCGCAAGACTGGATGACTCACAATCCACTGCAACATAGTTTGCATAGACGCATATTGACTCATGGCCAGCAGCGATCTTATCTG
>RFTJ01000026.1 GCA_009923495.1 Actinomycetota bacterium | reverse complement strand
TTAAATTGTTTTAATTGGAGATTAAAATGGCACTTGAAAAAATTGTTGCGGTAGATAAAATTGAGGTGGTTGAGAATGGCGTGGTGCAAGTACGAACTGCCACAAAATTTATTGAGGATGGCAAAGAATTAAACCGTGCGTTTCACCGCCACGTTGTTGTACCTGGTGCTGACTACAGCAATGAGGATTCCAAAGTGCAAGCCATTTGTTCCGCTGTGCAAACGCCTGAAGTAGTGGCGACATATCAGGCGGCTATTGCTGCAAAGGGTATTTAATATGGCACTTAGAAAAATTTTTACAATTGAGGGTGAAGGGTTTGTACAAACATCAGGTGGACAAATAAATATTGGCAATCAAAAAGCCGTATTTACCGCTTATTGCAAAATTACCAAAATAATTAGCGATAAGTTAACTGGATATGTGACCCTTGAATGTGTCGGAGAAACTTACAGAATTATTAACAATTATTCTGTTGAATTTTCTGTTGCTGATGGTGCAGAAAACTTTATCAGACAAGCATATTTGCATTTGAAAACTTTGCCAGAATTTGCTGGCGCTGAAGACTGCTAAACGCCGATGTATTTGCGTTTACCAAGCAACCCAAGAAACAGCACGACAAGCACAAGAAATTCCAGCATAATGCTGACAAACCCTTACCGGCGAGGTTCACCGGGGAATCTTAGGATTCATTGAAATGACTGAAGAAGTCCAACAAAACCTAGCGGAAGTTGACTCCGCGCCAGCAACGGAAGTGACGGCCACTCCTGAGACTGTTGAAAGTACGCCGGTAGTCGCTGATGAGCAGAAAGAACCTTCTAGGGTTTTTACCCAAGAAGAACTGGATGCAGCCATTGGCAAACGCCTCGCAAGAGAGCAACGTAAGTGGGAACGAGAACAAGCACAGCGTCAGTCTGAACAACAGACGCTACAAGCAGCCCCGGCAGCATCCGCTGACCAGTTTGAGTCTACTGAAGCCTATGCGCAAGCACTGGCCCTTCAGAAGGCAGAGGAACTGATCGCCAAGCGTGACCAAGCCAGGCAGCAGTCGCAAGTTCTTGAGAGCTACCACGATCTTGAGGAAGAAGCGCGGAGTAAGTACGACGACTTTGAACAAGTCGCCTACAACCCCAAACTTCCAGTTACGAACGTGATGGCTGAAACGATTCAGTCTTCGGAGATTGGCCCTGAGTTAGCGTACTACCTCGGGTCTAACCCTAAAGAAGCGGAACGTATCTCACGCATGACGCCCTTGAGCCAGGCGAAAGAGATTGGGAAAATTGAAGCCAAATTGGTTTCAGCGCCCCCGGTCAAGAAAACAACGTCTGCGCCAGCACCGATTTCTCCCGTGACGGCTCGCTCCTCTGGAGCGCCGGCTTATGACACTACTGACCCACGGTCTACCAAGACCATGAGCGCCTCAGAGTGGATTGAAGCCGAACGAGCCCGGCAGTTGAAAAAGATGCAGGCAACCCGCTAAATTTTTAAAGGATTTTTTCCATGGCTAACAGTATCTTAACCATCGACATGATCACGCGCAAAGCGCTTGAGATTCTCGAAAACAACCTTGTTTTGACCCGTAACGTGAACCGTCAGTACGACGACAGCTTTGCTGTTGAAGGTGCCAAGATTGGTTCGACCCTGCGTATTCGCCTGCCTGATCGCGCTTTGGTGACCGACGGCGCCGCCTTGCAAGTTCAAGACGACAACGAGCAGTTCACCACCTTGACCGTGGCCAGCCAAAAGCACATTGGTGTCAACTTCACTTCTGCTGAATTGACCATGCAATTGGACGACTTCGCAGAGCGTGTGTTGAAGCCTCGTATCAGCCAGTTAGCCAGCTCCATCGATGCCGACGTCGCCAATGCTTACAAGAGCATTGGTAACACCGTGGGCACTCCTGGCACCACTCCTGCAACTTCTTTGGTGCTGTTGCAAGCCCAGCAGAAGCTGAACGAGAACGCCGCTGTGATGAGCCCCCGCTATGCCACCGTCAACCCCGCCGCTAACGCTGGTTTGGTTGAAGGCATGAAAGGTCTGTTCAACCCCACCGATACCGTGTCACGCCAGTTTAAAAACGGCATGATGGGCATGGGTGTGTTGGGCTTTGACGAAGTCAACATGTCTCAGTCAATCAAGCAGCACACCACCGGCACCCGCATTGCTACTGGCAATACCACTGGTGCTGCGGTAACAACTGAAGGTTCTTCTACCCTCACGTTGACGGTTGGCTCGGGTGAAACCATCACCGTTGGTGACGTGTTTACCATTGCCGACTGCTACGCTGTGAATCCACAAACCCGTGAATCCACTGGTTCGTTGTTCCAGTTTGTGGCTTTGGCGTCTTCAACCTCCACTACCACGGCTACCGTGACCGTGGCGCCGATGTACTCAGCAACTCACGCTCTGGCTACCATGCTGACCTTGCCTGCTACGGCCAAGGCTGTGGTGTTTGTGGGCGCTGCTTCAACTCAGTACCCCCAGAACTTGGTCTACCACAAGGACGCCATCACGTTCGCTACCGCTGACTTGTTGCTGCCCCAAGGCGTAGACATGGCCGCGCGTGCCGTCCACAATGGCATCAGCTTGCGTGTGGTTCGCCAGTACGACATCAACAACGACCGTATGCCTTGTCGTATTGATGTCTTGTACGGTTTTTCCACCATTCGTCCACAGATGGCTTGCCGCATCTGGGGTTAATTAATTAATTTTGAAGGAAATTTATCATGGCTCTCCCTAATTCTGGCGGTGGATACCAATTCACCGATGGCAACACCAACGAAATCGTTATGGGCGTTCAAGCAGCGCCCCAGACGGCAACTACTACGGCAACTCTGACTGCTGCGCAAATTACCGGCGGCATCTTGGTTGGCACGGCAGGCACAGGCGCGGTAACCTATACGATGCCTACGGCAACAGCAATTGACGCAGTGTTTACCAATGCAAAAGTCAACAGCACGTTTGAACTGACTGTCATCAACTTGGGCACTTCGTCTGGGGTGATTACGATGGCTGTTAACACCGGCATTACTGCGGTTGGCAACTTGCTTGTCGCTATTACTGGCAGTGCAGCCGGTGTTGGTGGCGCAGCGCAGTTCCTGTTCCGCAAGACGGACACTGCTGCGTACACTGTGTACCGCGTGGCCTAAACCTAAATGGGGGGCTTTGGCCCCCCTTTTTTAAAGGAAAAAATCATGGCAAATACCAAATCAATTGGTGTCGCTTTTGAAGATCAAGACCTCAAAAGTTCAGCAACAATCTATGCTTTAGCCGGGACGGGTCAAATTGGGTATAACACTGGAAGTTCCACAACGGCGCCTTCAACTGTTACTCAAGCTACTAGCAAATCTACCGGCGTGACCATTAACGCATCTGTGGGTCAAATTGTGACCAACAACGCGGCGCTGGCGGCGGGGGTGGAAGTTGCATTTGTGGTTACCAACAACCAAGTTTCTGCATACGACATCCCAGTAATTGCTATTGCAAGCGGTGCAGCAACGGCGGGAACTTACTTGGTTTCTGTGGTGACAGTAGCCGCTGGGTCGTTTACCATTGCAATCACCAACGCAAGCGCTGGTTCATTGTCCGAAGCATTGACCATTAATTTTGGTTTAATTCACGTTGCGCAAACTTAACCAACCAGGGGGCTAATCACCCCCTTCTTTTTATGCCCGTTATTTACATGTCGCATGAAATCCACGGCGCCAAAGTTGCAACAATGGAACTTGAAGCTGTAGAGGACGAAAAAAATGGCTGGACACGCTATACTCTTGACACGCCAATTGATGTTGAAGAGGCGGCTCCACAGGAAGTAAAACGTAGACGTGGCCGTCCTGTTGTTGAGGCGGTCGAACTAGGAGCGTAAAGATGGCCACCTACTCTGCTGCCGATCAGATCAACCGGGCGCTGCGGCTGCTGGGTGTGCTGGCCGAGGGCGAAACGCCAGCCGCATCGGTATCTCAAGATGCGCTAATGGCGTTTAACCAGATGATTGACTCATGGAATACTGAGCGATTGTCGGTTTTTAGCACTCAAGACCAAGTGTTTACCTGGCCTGCGGGGTTTATTAACCGCACCCTTGGCCCAACAGGTAACTTTGTAGGCAACCGTCCAGTTTTGCTGGACGACGCTACTTACTATCGTGACCCAGGCACGAATGTATCGTTTGGCATCAAATTTATCAATCAACAACAGTACGATGGCATTGCTGTTAAGACGGTGACGTCTACATACCCGCAAGTCTTGTTTATCAACATGACGTACCCTGATGTTGATATGTACATCTACCCCAAGCCCACACGGGACTTGGAATGGCACTTTATTTCAGTTGAAGAATTGGATCAGCCCGCCACTTTGGCAACCAACATTCTGTTCCCGCCGGGGTATCTACGCGCTTTCACGTACAACTTGGCCATGGAATTTGCGCCTGAGTTTGGCGTTGAGCCCAGCCCCCAGGTGCAGCGCATTGCTATGACCAGCAAGCGCAATTTGAAGCGCATCAACAACCCTGATGACATCATGTCTATGCCGTATTCGCTGATTGCCACCCGTCAACGTTTTAACATTTACGCAGGAAACTACTAACATGGCCACCATTGCAATCACCTCCCTCCCCGTTGCAACTGCTGCCGCCGTTGCTGATGTTTTGCCAATTGTGCAGTCAGGCACAACCAAACAAGTCACCAACGCATTGCTGTTTACCAATTCAACTTTGGTTGCGCCTGTGCTTGGTACGCCTGCCAGTGGCACTTTGACCAACTGCACGGGTCTACCTGTTGCAACAGGTGTAAGTGGTTTGGGTACTGGCGTGGCAACATTTTTGGCAACGCCAAGCAGCGCCAACCTACGAGCTGCGTTGACTGATGAAACAGGTACCGGTTCTGCCGTGTTTGCAACTACGCCAACGTTGACCACGCCGGTCATTGGCGCAGCTACAGGCACAAGCCTTGCATTGAGTAGCTTTAGCGCCGTAAGCGCTGCTGCACCAACCATTGCAAGCGCAACAACAATTGCACCAACAACCCCAATTGTTTTTGTTTCAGGAACAACAGCCGTTGTAAATATCACGGCAGCAGCGCCAATTTCTACTGGCGGCGGTACGATTACATTAATTCCAACGGGCATATTTACGTGGACAACCGCGGGGAATATTGCTCTAGCAGGCACAGCGGTGGTTAGTAAGGCGTTAACAATGACTTACGACGTTACGACAACTAAGTGGTATCCAAGTTACGTCGCATGAAAACGCCCATCCTTGGATCGACCTATGTGACCCGCAGCATCAACGCTGCGAATGCCCGCATGGTCAATCTGTTTCCAGAAGTTATCCCCGAGGGCGGTAAAGAACCTGCGTTTTTGCAGCGCTGTCCAGGCTTGTCGCTTTTGTCAACGGTGGGCACGGGCCCGGTTCGGGGCTTGTGGGCGTTCTCATCCAACGACGGCGTGGGTTTTGTAGTGTCCGGTAACTCGCTTTACAAGATCAACAACGCTTACGCGCCCACGCTAATCGGCACTGTGGCCGGCACTGGGCCGGTCAGCATGGCCGATAACGGCACGCAACTGTTCATTGCAGCCAACGGCCCCAGCTACATCTACAACAACACCACTAACGCCTTTGGCCAGATTACTGACCCCGATTTCCCCGGCGCGGTAACTGTTTGCTATCTGGACGGCTATTTTGTGTTCAATGAGCCCAATAGTCAAAAGATGTGGGTCACAACCCTTTTGGACGGCACGTCCATTGACCCGCTTGAGTTTGCCAGCACCGAAGGGTCGCCCGATGGCCTGCTGGCCGTAGTGTCCAACTTCCGCGAGGTTTGGGCTTTTGGCACAAACTCCATTGAGGTCTGGTACGACTCAGGCGCCACAGACTTCCCCCTGCAACGCATCCAAGGCGCGTTCAACGAGCTTGGGTGTGCGGCCCCTTACTCCATTGCCAAGATGGACAACGGCCTGTTCTGGCTGGGCCGGGATCGCCGAGGACAGGGCATTGTTTACAGGGCCAACGGTTACCAAGGCCAGCGCATCTCAACCCATGCGGTTGAATGGCAAATTCAACAGTACGGCGACATGTCGGACGCCATTGCGTACACTTATCAACAGGATGGTCACAGCTTTTACGTGCTGATCTTTCCCACGGCCAACACCACTTGGGTGTACGACGCGGCCACTCAAGCCTGGCACGAACGGGCCGGCTTTGTTGAAGGCGAATTTACCCGGCACCGTAGCAACTGCCAGATGGCGTTTAACAACAAAATTGTCGTTGGCGACTTTGAAAACGGCAACATCTACGCCTTTGACCTTGACGTGTACGCTGACAATGGACAGATTCAAAAGTGGCTGCGCACCTGGCGGGCGTTGCCTACGGGGCAAAACAACTTGAAGCGCACAGCGCACCATAGTTTGCAATTGGATTGCGAAACGGGCGTAGGCTTAAATCTATACCCAGCATACGCCAGTGAAAACATAGACACTGAGTCGGGATTAAATCTTGTAGCTGAATATAGGCAAACCTATTTAGCCACTCAATCAGGCGTTACATTGACCACCGAAGCAGGGGACGGTTTTGAACCGATTGGGCAATACGAATTATCAGATACTGACATTACGGGCTATGAAATTGTCACCAATTCATACCCTGCCGCACCAGGCTACGATCCCGAAGCCATGTTGCGTTGGTCGGACGACGGCGGTCACACTTGGTCAAATGAGCATTGGTCGCCGCTTGGCAGGATTGGCGCCTATGGCCACCGGACATTTTGGCGGCGGCTGGGCATGACGCTCAAGCTGCGAGACCGCGTCTATGAGTTGTCCATGACCGACCCGGTCAAAGTGGCCATCATGGGGGCCGAGTTGATTATTAGCCCGACCAATGCCTAGCCCAAACGCGACGCCTACGCCCATTACACCCCCCAGGGTGCCGTTGATCGACCCGCGTACCGGGTTGATTGACCGGGCGTGGTACTTGTTCTTTCTGTCGCTCAATCAAATTGCCACGGGAATTATTGACGATTCTGGCCTTACGTTTAGCTCCGAATCGCTGATTGCGTCCTATGACGCCGCGCTTCGTGCGGTCAATCAAGAGCTGCAAACGCTGCCACCAGTTGTTACCTTACCGGTTCCTGACGTATTGACTGACTGCTGTTCTGCCTTGGTGTCTCAGATGGCTGAGATGCAAAAGCAGATCGACGCGCTAAATCTGCTTCCGCCCCCGGCCCAAGGCACCGTGACTGCGGTGACGGCCACGGCGCCGGTTGTATCATCTGGTGGCACTGCGCCCGACATCAGTATGCCTGCGGCCAACACCACGACCAATGGCTATTTGACTTCGACCGATTGGAATACGTTCAACAACAAGCAATCGGTGGCCGCGCCGGTCACCAAAACTGCTGACTTTACGGTTGCGGCCACTGACTTGTGGCTGATCAACAATAAGTCTGGTTCAACCTGTACAGTTACCTTGCCAACGGCGTCGTCCTATTCGGGGCGAATTTTGCACTTTCAGACTTACCAAGCCCAAACGGTCGTGTCAGCGTCTAGTAATGTTGTCCCGCAAGCTGGCGGTTCGGCTGGCACATCGATTCTCTTGGCAAGTATTGGGGATTCTGCGACACTTGTGTCTGATGGCACAAACTGGCTGATGACGCAATACATCCCAAACAATGCCTTACTTTTGGAGTAACCCATGACAGTCACCGTCAAAGTCCTTGTTCCCGCCAAAAACGTCGAGGCCACCCAGACCACTCAGTACACAGCTACTGGCGTCACGGCCATCATCGACAAATTCACCGCGACCAACTACACCTCAACCGCTGCGACCATCAGCGTCAACTTGGTCACTGTGTCTGGGTCAGCCGGCAACTCCAACTTGATCACCAAGACCAAGACGCTTCAAGCGTCTGAGGTCTATACTTTCCCCGAACTGGTGGGCCAGGTGCTGGGTGTGGGCGACTTCATCAGCACCATTGCAGGCACTGCCACAGCTATCAACATGCGCGTCAGTGGCCGTGAGGTGACTTAATGAACTTGGCTTGCGGCACTGAGTTCAATTTAACGCCAGCTTTGTCCATGCCGGACAAGGTTGTGGCGTTACAGAATGAGCTGCTAAAAATGCCGCAGGCCGAGATTGTGACC
>RFTJ01000025.1 GCA_009923495.1 Actinomycetota bacterium | reverse complement strand
AACAGTACTTGCCGAGGGCTTAGAGGCTTAGGTCTTCTTATGTCTGATCCTCTATGCTCTCCATCCTTTCTCCTTATAGGTTTATCTGCGAGATGGGCTAGCTGTTCCGCTTCGCTAAGGGCTTCAAGGTCTACATCCTCGCCCCAGTTCTCCTCCTCCGCCATTGCCTGCCCCAGTTCCGCTCTGTACTCAGCCTTGCTTGTCTTGCTCATGTTTAAACGCTCCATATTAGTATGCACTTACCAACTTTGCCCCGCACCAACGCAGAGAAACACACTGTTCGTATTATGCACAGTTTATCCACATCCTGTGGACAAGTCAAAATTTATCCACAGGAAGTTATCCACAGCTTATCCACACCCCCGACTTATCCACAACCTTATCCACAGCTTATACATTTGTTATACAGTGCATAAAAACAACGCCAATAAAAGAGTACTCAAGTACTACTGAATACATCAAAAGTAAGTGCGAACTGGATAAACATACATGGCTCTAGAACGCATCAGATCGGCCTCAGTGCGTTTTAAATTGTTTTGGCTACCACCCTACCAACCCCCTCAAAAAAAACGATCCTGAGCCGTTCTGAGCGTTTTTTAATACTTTTGGAAAAGTATTACTTTTTGGCATCTGGCACACATCGTGCTACGCGCACGCGCCTGAATTCTCTATTAGTTAAACCCTGTTTTCTAGGGAAAAAACTTTTTTAAATTATTTTCAAAATACTTGTAAACCTTGTCAACGAACAATATCACTGCAACGTTGTATGCTTGTAGGCGACAATATCGTTTACACGACATGACAGTCACCGCTCTTTAGTTTTACTTCCCACCGACTGTCACAAGGGAATACGTTCTAGGCTACCGATTGAAGTCCTAGTGAGACAGAGTTGGGGACACCAACAAGAGTCTTGAGGCAGGGACTAATCAGGTACGTAAAACGTTTGAAATCCCCCTGTCCACGCTGAGAGATCAGTCTGTAGCCCTACGGGCTACGGAGTGCGCTCTTGCACTGTATGGAGATACCAACATGAAACGTGAATACATCAAAGCTTTCAACGAACTCAAAAAATTAGGTTGCCCCGTGTTTGAACGTAGCGACTACTCAGGACGATTCCTGATCAGCGCAGAAGAGCCTGAGTCCTACAAGTGGGCAAGCTACTACAACGAATACAACCAGTGGCAAGGTGATGACGTTAACCCCGTGTTAATGAGCATCCTTGCTAAGAACAACCTGTTCTGCGAGTGGGAAAACCCTGCTTGCTTGGTTGTTTTTCCCGCCTGACATTTCAGCGGTCAGCCCTACGGGGTTGACCAGTGCAATGTCGCACTTCTACGGAGACCCTTTCATGTTCCACATCCCCGCTCACCTCAATACAAAAAACCCCCCTGCTCAGTTCAACCCCTCTGCCAAATAAGGAGACTAGTACCATGTACACCGCACAGATTGACCGCTTCGGCAACATCATTGTTTGCAAAGGTGATCGGGAGCGTAACGGCTACCGCATCTTTTTCACTGGCACTTACAACGAGTGTTTAAACAAAAAAGTTGTTACCGCATGACATTACAGCGTGATGCCCCTAAGCACGGGGGCATTGCAGTGCAATGTCGCACTCCATCGGAGACCTACCATGAATGTTCAACGTATCAGTCAGTTCATCGAGGCAAACCCTGCCGAGTACCAATGGCTTGTTGATAAAGCCCCCTCATTTTCCTTTGCCTCCTCTGTGCTGTCTGCGCTCCACAGATATGGCAATCTGACCCCTAACCAACTGTCCGCTATTCAGCGGTGCGTGGCTAAGGATTCTGCCCCTCGCCCTCAGCCTGTGCCCTCCGCTCAGGTTGACGTGTCCCCCATCGAGGTTGCCTTTGACAAGGCTAAAGACTCAGGTCTGCAATACCCCAAGCTGAGGCTTGGTGCTTTCGTATTCAGCCCTGCCCCAGTGACAGGCAAGAATGCGGGTTCAATATACGTCAAGTCCGAGGGTGTTTACCTCGGCAAGGTGACAGGCGGTAAGTTGTTTACCTCACGGGACGCATCACCTGAGAGTGCAAGTCAGATCAGCGAGGTGCTTGCTGACCCCCGTAGTTCAGCCATTGCCTATGGCAAAACATTCGGCAAGTGTTCAGTCTGTAACAGGGATCTGTCAGATCCTGAGTCAGTCGCACTGGGTATCGGCCCTGTCTGCGCAAAGCGGTTCGGTTGGGTTTAAACAGGAGGTCTTATGAAAATCTATCAGTTCTACATTCTCAAAACCTTGGTCTGCATGACGGGGTTTTTGGTGAGTGTCATGGTCTTGGGCAGTGATTCACTGCTCTTGTTTTGGGTAGCCATCATGTCGTTGGTTGCCTCTTTAATTTTCTACTTTGCAGGAGAGTGAGCATGATTACAGAGAGCATTAAAGACTACACCCATGCCGAGGATGGCAAGGTGTTTGGGCAGATTATTTACACCTACCAATCACCTACCCACTGGGGTAGTGATGGTGTTTGTGAGGTGCGTGTTGACTATCGTTTTGACGGTAAGCCTACAGCCCGTTTGTACTACAGCGCAGGGGGACACAACAAGGGGTTCAACCATGTGGATATAGCCGATGCTATCTCCGAGGCTTTTGCCCGTGCCAAGCAACGTTTGCAAGTGCTGTCGTTGACTTGCAACGTAGACTGATGATTGATAGCGATACCTACTTGCACGGGCTATCGCTTTCGTTTACACTTGCGTCATTGAATTTTTAGCGGTGAGCCTTTCGGGGTTCACCAGTGGAAATTCCCACTTCAACCGAGACCTACTATGTCATTACCTGTCATTTACTCTACCCGTGAAGATTGGCTCAATGGTGCTATCAATGAGTTGAAGCCTTTCTTTCTTATCAATGGCGTGTCCATCAGCGACAGGATCAGAGTGTCATGCGCTCTGCCCTCCAATGCCAAGCGTACCAACTTCAAGTCAGTTGGTGAGTGCTTCCCTAGTACGAACAGTGCTGACGCTCACTATGAGATTTTCATCAGCCCTGTGCTTGCCGATCCAACCAAGGTCTTTGAGACCCTCATTGCCATGTTGTGCCATACCGCCAAGGGTGCGCTCAATCACGGCAAGCCTTATCAAAAGATTGCCGATGCCATGTTGCTTTTGCCCAACGGCACTCCGTCAGCCCGTTATAAGTCGGTGACTCATGGCGGTGCATTCGTTCAAGCCTATCAACAGATCATCGATTCGCTCGGTGCATACGTCCACGCTGAGTTGTCAGCCTCGGTTGGCAAGAAGCAAGGCACTCGGATGTTGCTTGCGAAGTGCCCATCATGCGGGTATACAGTTCGGCTCACTTCCAAGTGGGCATACAAGAATGGCAATCTCAATTTGCCCATCTGCCCCAATGAGGGTGACACCCTCGCTTTGATTTGAAACCAGTACCTAGGAGAGAGAGCATGGCTTCCATTAACACAATTAAAACCCTTTCAACCCTCGACAAGTTCGTTATCAACGGGGCTGTTACAGCCCTCAAAGCCCCTGACCATATCCGTCAGGCTAAGGACAAAATGGAGCGTTTAAACTGGCTCGGTGACCTGATCGAGCAGGGTTTGACTGACTTCAACTACATCAAGAATTGCTCGCCTATCGCTGACAATGTGAGCAGTGTTGACTCAGCAAAGCTTGATGCTACCGCCTCCGTTGCTACACGTGCCGAGGCAGTTGCCCTCGATGCCATCAACAAGGTGACAGTCGTTGCTCAGAGCATCAGTGCTGTAGCACAACAGATGAATGACTTGTCAGTGGCTGTCCACAATGCCTCTGTTGCATCTAAGTCAAACCTTGATGAGGACAAGATCAACGCAGAGGTTGCCAGTGCCATTGCCAAGGCGTTTAAACCCTTTGCGCAAGCTGTCAAAGATGCCAAGGCAGAGGCTGTCGTGGCTAATGCTACCAAGGCCAAGATCATTGATCGTAAATCTGCGCTCGATGTGTTCGGTGTTGATATCCGCACCCCCAAGGGTGATCCTGTCATGGTTGACATTTGGGACGCACCCGACAGTCCCGATGTTGATCCTAATTTTGTGTGGCAAGAGGGCATCCTGAAACACTTGCTCCTCTCACAAAAGACAGGCGAGAACCTGTGGTTTGGCGGTGCTAAAGGCACTGGTAAGTCAGAGACTGCAAGACAGTTTGCGAGTCGCACTGGACGTTCCTACACCCGTATCAACTTTCACAAGTACACCACTGCCGATGATTATGCGGGTGCTGTCGGTCTTGAGAATGGTGCGACAGTGTTCAAGAAAGGTGCTTTCTTGGAGGCTTTCACTTCCCCATCTACAGTGATTTTGCTCGATGAAATCAGCATGGCAGATGCGGGTGAGTTGGCTACCCTGAACGGGTTCTTAGAACCCAACAGTGCTGTCAACTACGGGGGCTTTGTTCACCGCAGGGCAGAGGGTGTTTTGGTCTTCTCGGCTGATAACACCCTGACCAATGGCGACACGTCAGGACGTTACGCCAAGACTCAGAATATGAACTCTGCACTGGTTGATCGTTTCGCCCGTGTGATTGAGTTCAAGTATCTGAGCAGAGAGCAAGAGGTTATTGCCCTGACCTTGCACACTGGTTGCCACAAGATGTTGGCTGAACACGTAGTGAATGCCATCAATGCTTGCCGTGCCAAGGTGCATACAGGGGACGTGATCGATGCCCCGTCTATTCGTTCAGCCCTCGCTTTCATTCGGGCACTGGACGTTCTGTCGGTTGATGAAGCTTGGGAATCAACCATTACCTCCCGTCAACCCGAGGAGAGTCGCACCGCACTTGACGCAATCAAGGCGGCTTACATCAACGCTAGTGTTCTAGCAAAATATTTGTGAGGTGAATATGAAAACCTATCATGGCTATCAGTTTAAACGTGCAGTGGTGATTGGCATTCACAAGATCTGCTCTGACCTTGGCTTGCGTCCTGTCGAGGTTCGTTGGGATGCGGGTACACAAACCGCCTGTATCAACAAGAGTGGCTCTGTCAAGCTTGCCAACGTCAAGGATGATGCAGTGCTGACTCAGGGTGACCTGATGCGCTATGTCGGCATGGCGGTGCATGAGATTCTGCACTGGATGTATACCGACTTTGATGCTGTCCAATCTGCCTATGCGCATGGTCAGTACATTGCCCAGTTACACAATGCCCTAGAGGATGCGTGGATTGAAAGCAAGGGCATCAAGTCAGGGCTGACAGGCAACATTGAGGAGTTGCTCTCTGCCTTGATCAATGGCATGGTTGCCGAGGGCTTGGCTCATATTAATTATTATGATGATAAGCCAATCGATTGGTCAGACCCTGCCCAGTACCCCTTTGTTCTCGCTGTCTACGCACGTAAACACGCCAAGATCAAAGTGCCTCTCGCCATTGGGCTTGAGCCAATCTTTGCCGAGGCTGTCAAGCGTTTAAACACTTGCGGTAATTCTTGGGATACCTTGGAGGTTGCCAAGTGGGTGTTTGATCAGCTTAACAATGTGAACAGCGAACCCGAGGATGAACCAGTGCCTCCCCCAACCAACCCAACCAACCCCTCCGATGATGAGGGTGATGATGAGGATAAGGATAAGGGCGATAACGGCTCAGGGGACGACTCAGAACAGCCTACAGGAGGCGATCAGGGCGGGGATATACCTACCCCCAAGGGTGACCCTGCGAAGCCTCCTACAAAGGATGGCGAGACAGTCAAAGCCCGTGAGGTTGAACCCACTGCCAACCCTCCCGAGGGTGCAGGATCGGGCGGTTCTTACAGCACAGATGACGTGATGCGCAAGGGGTATCACACAAGGGCTGACAACCCCCGCACTTTCCCAATCGACTTTTAAGGAGGTCTTATGATTCCCGCCAAGTTACGCTATACAGTCAGAAAGTTGTTTGAGAACTCAGGGTTTGAGGAGTTCCAACACAACCGCAAGTCAGGGGTGCTGAATGTTCGGGCGCTTCCGACAATGGCTCACAATGACCGCCTGTTTAAACGTAGGAAAGAACATGATGGCATCGACTCTGCGGTGACCATTGTGCTTGATGTATCAGGCTCGATGTTTCGCCCTGCCAAGCCCTTGGACTCCAAGATGTACCACGCCATCCTTGCAACGTATGCCCTACTGGACACGCTGTCCAAGGCAGGGGTTGCGACTAGTGTCGTGACATTCGGTTGCGAGGTGTCACTGCTCAAAGACTTCAACGTGCCTTATCAACGTGTCAGACCGATGCTTGAAAGGCTTCAATCAGGGGGCGGTACTCAGGACTATACCGCCCTGTCATACGCCCACGGGTTGCTGTTGAATCGTCAAGAGGAGCGCAAGGTTTGCTTCTTGCTCACCGATGGCATCGGCAACGCTGATGCTTGCAGAGAACAAGCACTGTCGGGTGAGAACCTCGGCATCACCACCATCGGGGTTGGCATCCGTTCGGATGTAACCCACATCTACAAGAACGCTGTAACCATCGACAAGCTCGAGGACATGGGCACTGTAGCGTTTGACAAGCTAAAGCTTGCCGTGTGAGGGGGGTTGCCCCCTCTGCTATAATATTGTTGTGGCACTGTCCACGCTATCATCAAACAAATGAGACCAGTAGAGGAGCGGTTATGAACACCACATTGATACTTAACACCAACGCCAGTGGCTCGACATTTACCCTTGACGTTGACCTTAGATATTCATCCAAGGCATTTCCTGCCTTGTCAAGAATCCAACGGGCACTTGATAAGTTCCTGATTAACAACTCTCACTGGCTCGCTGAGGATGACCCTCAGATCGTGGCTGTAGTGCAGAGTGATTCCAAGCTTAACGTGAAGTATGCGTCAGGCTTATCGCTCACAAAGATTGATCCACTTTACGTTTAAACAGGAGAAACATTATGCAAGGTCTAGACGCACATTACTCTGCGCTTTGGGTAGAAAGCGAGCGCAGACAGAACAAACCAACCGCCAAATACACTGTCCACATTAACGTGGAGGGGTTTGTTGAAATTGACGTGGATGCCACAAGTTCCACCGATGCTGTTGATCAGGCTATGGAAATATTCAATGACAGCAATGTCGGCATTGTGGTCACCGAGAAATATATCGAGGACGTGGAGAAATGGAAGTAACGTTTAAACAAGGAGAGAAAGCATGAAAGCATTTAAGGGTGTGGTGATTACCACTTATCAGGAAGAAATTACAGTACTCGCCAACACAAAAGAGGAGGCTGAGTTATTGATGTATGACCGCGCCAACCCTATGGGTGATGGCTACAGCGGTGACATGACAGTGCATGACTTAGAAGAAGTAGCGGAGGTGAATAATGACTGACCAACAGCGAATCGTTTACCTCAGATCAGCACTAAAGAACCTGACCGAATCCGCTGACCGCTACATAGATGATGGCTCATGGATAGAACATCTTGCGCTTGACGTAGAGTTTGCAAAGGGTGTTCTTAAATCAACACGTATTAAAAAGGAGAGTAAGAATGGCACACATGGTTCAAACACATGATGGTTGGGTACTACGTAACGATTGGTTCATTGAGGATGTACAGGCGAGGCTTGAGGACTACTGGGGCTTTGCTCTGACCGATGCTGAATGCGTCAGGGTTCTAGAACTTGTGGCTAAGGCACATGATGCCAATGATGGCATCACATGGGAATCTATCGATTCCGCTATCGGTGCGCTGTTCGGTGATCGCCAACTGGAGGACATGGAATGAACCACACACTATGGCAAAAAATTGAGCGGGTGTTACTGCTCATTGGCTTAATCGTTTTACTGCTTGACTTGTTTTACTGGAGACCTTGAATGTTTAAACACATAACACCTTACCCTTGGACTGCACTGTCTGCGACAGTGTGGGGTTATGAGAACGCTTTTGGTCAACCACAAGTTGCATCATGCGTGAACAAAAATCAACCAACGGCTACCCAACGGGCGAATGCCCGACTGATTGCCATCGCCCCGCAGATGTATGAGATCATTCAAAAGATGCAAAGTGAGGATGCCAAGGCATTAGTTAATTACATGGAAAAGGAGACCGATCATGCAGATCAAGACAATTAAAAGGCAACGTAGTGAGCCTGACTTTGAACGCCTGTACCACGCCTATGAGGGCTTGATTGATTGGATCGGCAAGAATGAGGTTGACGGGCAAGAGACCCTCGGTCTGTTGGTTAAAGCCGCCATAGCCCTAGCCGTGACCAATAACCTACCCAAGGAGGACATACTGGAGGTTGTGTCGGTTACCTATGAGATGGAGCGTTCAATGCGTCCTACGTCCAATGAGGTGCATTGATGAGGAAGGTGAAGGCGATAACCCAATCCGATCCAACCTTTCTCAAAACCACGTACTACTATGACAACCTAATCAACCTTGTAAACCATGAACGCTTTGTCAACCCTGCCGAGAAATACATCACCTATCAAGCCAAGGCTTGGGCGGTGTATCGCATGGGCAGAGACCGAGTCAGCGGGCTGGCTGCGGTCACTGTTTAAACGCAGTGGTGATAAACATTGGAGTTCTTTCTCCAACATAAGCCCCAAGAATATTAAACTCAAAATATTCATAAGCCTCATCCACCGACATGGTGCGACTCAATATCTCGACAAGCTTTGTCGTGTCATAGGCGACTACAGCAGACTGTCCTATACGCTCTGCTACCCCGATGATCGCCTCATCAAACTCCTCATCCGATAGAAAAAGAAGATCAGTGTCCCATTCTTCTGCTAATGTATCCCTGATGTTTAAACGGGGATCATCAGCAGGATCACCAGATTAGCTACCTGCAATCTGGTCATTGTTTAAACTGTTAGAAGGCATCGAGGTTCTCCGAGTAAGTTCCTGCGGTTTTGTTGTAGATCATTGTTGTCTCGCCCTGCGTTCCGACCCAACGATACCTACATTTCCAAACGGCAATCTCTACGTGATGGTCTTTCCTGTGGACAGTCAGACCGCAATCCGTCTTAGCCCACCAAGCCATCGACCCTGCGATGGACATCCCGTCAGGGCGGGGCTGATCAGTGCCTTGTCGGGTGATCTTAGATGGATGAGCCACAAACCATGTATGCACGTCATGTGCCTTACAAAACTTTTGAACCCGAGTCAGCATATCGCTGATGGCGTTTGTCT
>RFTJ01000024.1 GCA_009923495.1 Actinomycetota bacterium | reverse complement strand
CTCATGATGTTGGTGCACTTGATTCCAGAGGTTTAATCCACATTCTTGGTCGTCTAGATGACATTGTTATGGTGGGCGGAGTTAACGTCGCTCTTTCAGCGGTGGAAGCGGCCATTAGACACCACCCCGAAATATCTGACGTTGCAGTGATTGACGTTAATGACCAGCTATGGGGTGCGTTGCCGGTCGCATATGTGGTCTTGCGAAATCGCGAACTTCATAATCAGTCTTCAATGGATAGGTTGCGTAGTGAAATTCAAAACACTGTTGCAATGCGCATTGGCCGAGCAGCGACCCCCCGAACAGTAACATTCGTCAACCACCTGCCTATGCTCGATAGTGGCAAAGTTGATCGTCTTGGTCTTCGCTTGCAAGCAAATCAGGAAATAGCGCAAGGAACCGTCCAGCACCCTGGTGCGCAATAACTAGGAGCAATATGGCAACTAGATCGCAGTGGATCGCGGGTACTCGACCTCGTACCTTGCCAGCAGCAATAGCACCAGTTCTCATAGGCACGGCCATTGCGAATTTTGAACACAGTATGCTCTTGGTTCGGGCATTTTGTGCACTAGTAGTTGCGCTAGCGTTACAGATCGGCGTTAACTTCGCCAACGATTACAGCGACGGAATACGAGGCACTGACGAGGTGCGTTTAGGTCCCGTGCGGTTAGTTGGCCAGAAATTAGCTGAACCAAAATTGGTTAAGCGAGCGGCGTTATTGAACTTTCTGATTGCTGGCCTCGCCGGACTACTTTTGGCAATTTTGAGCGGCCTGTGGATTTTGATACCGATAGGTGTGAGCGCGATGCTGGCAGCTTGGTTCTACACCGGTGGAACTAAACCCTACGGCTACGCGGGATTTGGTGAATTATTTGTCTTTATCTATTTTGGTTTAGTCGCTGTTATCGGAACCAGCGCAAGTCAGACTGGGAATATTTCAATCCTGTCTGTATTGGCTGGCATTTCTTGTGGGCTGCTGTCCAGTGCGATTTTGATTGCAAATAACTTGCGGGATATTCCCAGTGACATGGAGTCGGACAAACGAACATTAGCAGTTCGGCTTGGCGATGGAAAAACTAGATTCCTTTACCAATTCGTATTAATCGCGGGCATTTCTCTGGCAACCATTATGTCGATGTTGCCACAAGGGCCAGAATTTGCCTGGGTCGCACTCAGTGCTGGCTTCGTTTCGGTTTCACCAATTAGAGCGATTCGCAGCGGGATTAGCGGTCCGGAGTTAATTCCTGTTTTGGTTGGCACCGGAAAGGCTTTGCTCGTTTTTGCCATACTCCTGAGTTTTACAATCGCAATTTCTTAGTCAATATCTTCTTTACGGGTATTCTCTTCGAGCTTTTTCGAAACCCGAGATACGGCACTAGAGAGCTGCTCACCCATGGCACTTCTTTGTTTAGCCAATAGTAAAAAAGAAAGTACTCCTGAGCCGAGAAAAGCAACAACAATCAGGATTGGACCGCGCAAACTTGCTAAGTAACCAAGTCCTAAACAGGCAGAAAGCAAACCTAATCTGGATAAGGTGTAAATCAAAGTTGGCTTCATCTCAGCGCCTCATCACTAGTCTTAAAGAGATTCTTATTTAACACCAGAGTACGAATGCAAACCCGGAATCAAAATATTGACGACGAAATAGTTAATCAGGATTGCACTGATTCCTGCCAACGCAATGTAGGCCGCTTTTCGGCCACGCCAGCCAACAGTAACTCTGGCATGTAAATAGGCTGCATAAATCACCCAAGTAATAAATGCCCAAGTTTCTTTCGGATCCCAACCCCAGTAGCGACCCCAAGCTGCTTCAGCCCAAATCGCACCCGAAATTACCGCAAAGGTCCAGATCGGAAACATGAAAGCGTGAATCCGATAGGCCATCAGATCTAACCGATCTGCAGTCGGCAACCTGTTTGCTAAGAAAGCGATTCGGCCAGGCTCTTCACCAGCAATAACTTTTGCCTCAGCCCGTTCGGCTACTAGGTAAAGGGCAGATAGCGCTGCTCCTACAGTGAAAGCTCCAACGCAAACGGTGGCTGCGGTTACGTGAATTGCAAGCCAATAGGACTGCAGTGCTGGCACCAACTCGGCACTATCGGTGTACAAAATGGTGGCTGCAATTCCTAAGTCCAACAGAACTGGAACCACAATGAACAGACCGAGCCATCGTAAGTCACGCTTTAATGACAGAACACAATAAGCAAATGCGATTGAGAAGCCGGCCGCCAAAGAGAACTCATACATGTTTCCCCACGGCAAACGACTTGCTGATAATCCGCGGCAAATTATTGCGGCCCCAAGTAACAGGGTTGCCAGCCAAGTGACCGACATGCCAATGTTGCCCGATCGACGTCCAGAACCTAAGACATCACCATCGCTCAATGCAGTAGAAACGCTGGCGTCTGCCAAGGTAGCGGTACCACCTTGGCGGGCGGCTGGAGATACTGCTGAAACACGAGCTGCGGTCTCCTGCAGAGTTTCGATCCGGCGGCTTTTTGATAATGAGATTGCAAATGCAACCATCGCCACTACATACCCAGTCATCGCTGCATAAACCAACATGTTGCTGGTCTGAGCTAGTGATTCGTTAATCACTTAGTACCTCCGGTGCACTTTCCTTAACTATTAGGCTAAGCCTGGTCACTTCAGCAGGTAGACCCGGTGCTTGAGTCTTTGCTAGACCTCCAACTTCGCACAGAATCCCACCCTCTGCATGCTCGGCGACTCGCAACCAAACTCGGCGCCTAGGTATCAGCAACGACATAGTCAGGCCAGCAATAGCAAAAATGGCAAATCCGAGTGCCCAGCCTTTACCTGGGTCACGAGCGAGTGAGAATGCGGCCCACTGCTTGAAGCCGGTGAACTCAATTACGCCCTGGCCTCTTGGTAGCTTCCACTTTTCGCCAGGACTTAACTCTTCGATACCGATTCGCTTCATTTTTTGCGTATCGAGTTGATAAACACTTTGTGGCAGTCCGCTGTCCAGCCCCAGATCTCCACTCCAGGCACTGAGGAAAACTTGGGGATCATCTGGCGCTGGAAAAATTGAGCGCGGACCTTGACTGAAATCAGAAGTTACTGTGGGCAGAAAATATCCTTGGAAACCTAATTGCGGAACACTGTCTGGCGCTTTGACAACTCCATTTGATGTGAAGTTGGCATCTTGTGGAAGAAAAATGGCAGCATCTTGCCAAACTATTTTTCCTTTGGAATCTCGAACTGTGAACTCGGGAGAATAGCCATGTCCAACTAGGTAGACAGTAACCCCAGCAACCCGGAGTGGTTCATTAACTTTAATCCGAAACTTCACTTCCCTTGCATCGGGATTAGCCTTAACCAATACATCAGCGTGAAATTCTCGGGCCGCACCTGATTGCATTCCACCCGACTGGTACTTGGCATGGAAGTCAGTTAAAGAAAAAGAAAAGGGCGGGAGTGAAGTTGCAGAATATGATCGGCCGGGCGTGAACGAGTCGTACTGCGTTACATTGTTGGCAAAACCGGTTTCCTCTCGAACAATCACAGTTCCACGAAATCCATATGAACTGCCGGCGCCGACAGCCACAAGTAGACCAAGCAAGGCAAGATGAAACACCAGATTTCCAAATTCTCGTGCATAGCCTTTTTCAGCTGAAACATAAGTGTCGCCAACTTTTACTCGCCAGCCTTTTGCTTCCCAATTAACCGCTGTTTTAGCAAGCGCATCACTGGCCGATGTTGTTGTCCGCCATGATTCATAAACTCCTAGACGGCTTAAATTGCGCGGAGCAGTCGGCGGTTCACTTCGTAATTCTCTCCAGTACTCAAAAGCTCGAGGTATGACGCAACCAGCAAGAGAAATGAACAAGAGTAAATAGATTGCGGCGAACCAAGGTGAAGCGAAGACATCAAAGAGATGTAAGCGATCGAGTATCGGTCCAGATTTTGGGTGCTCGCGCAAATACTGACTTACCCGAGCGGGGGCCGTGCCGCGTTGCGGAAAAATTGAGCCGGGCACACTGGCCAGCGCCAACAGGAAGAGCAGGAATAGCGCTATGCGCATGCTGGTCAATTGCCGCCAAAACCAGCGGAGCCAAGCAGTGATTCCAAACATTAGAGTGGCACCGCCCACACTGGTAACCAGCTACGCAACCAGATATTCACGGTATTCCAATAACCAGTTACTAAGAGTAAGCCAATAGCAATCAATAAAACTCCGCCGATGCGCATGATCAATTGAGAGTGTTTACGCAAAAATTTAATTGCTCGCACGCCACGTTCCATCATCAAACCGATAAGTATGAACGGTAGTCCTAAACCGAGGCAGTAAGACAGACTTAGAATTGCGCCACGAACTGCACTTGCTTCCTGTAGGGCCATCGCTTGAACCGCTGCAAGTGTTGGTCCGATGCACGGAGTCCAGCCAAGAGCAAAAACAAAGCCTAAAATCAATGCGCCCAATAAAGTTCCGGTGGGGCGATTCGGTAACCGCACTTCACGTTGCAGCGCAGGTATTACACCAAGAAATCCAAGTCCCAGAACGATTACCAATACGCCCATGACTGATTGCAATAGGCGTTGGTGCAGCAGAAGCGACTGTCCGATTCCCCCGAACACCGCGCCAAAGGAAATAAACACGGTAGAGAATCCGACGATAAACATCACGGTACCGAGCAATGCGCGGCTGCGCTTTACCGATTGGCCGTTTGCTCTAGCCCCTGCTACGCCGGTCATGAATGAAAGATAGCCAGGCACAAGAGGCAAAACACATGGCGAAAGAAAAGAGACTAGTCCTGCAGCGAAGGCAAGTGGCAGTGCTAAGAGTAGTGACCCAGAATTAATGGTTTCCGTGATTCCCTCGACAATCATTTTTCACCCTCGCTCGCCACTGCAGCAATAATCCCACGCAACTGCGCTTGCGTTACTGGACCCAAAACTCGAGCCGCGACTCGGCCGGATCGATCCAAGACAATTGTGCTTGGCGTCGCAGCTGGTCCTAGGTTGCCAAAGCGCAAAATCAACTCGCCATCTGCATCTTGAATCGAGGGATAGCCTGTTGGGAATCTGTCATTAAAGGCGGTAGCGGTGGCAAGGCTATCCCGAGTATTTAGGCCAATAAATTCAACGCCTTGCTCGGAAAATTCCTTGTAAGAGTTTGCCAACACTTTTGCCTCGGAGCGACATGGTCCACACCACGATGCCCAGAGGTTAACCACCACAACTTTTCCTAGCCAATTGCTAGTGCTCAGTTGCTCACCTGACAAAGATTTTCCAGACAGCGTGACTGCTGATTGGCGCTCTTTGGTGGCAACGAAAATAGTTGAGCCATCACCAGCAACATAACTAATTTCGCCCGTGGTCCGCCCCGAATTTTGGGTACAGCTCGTCAATGTAAGTGCACAGATGGTTAAAAGAGTTAATCGCATAAGCACAGTTACGCACCTGCGATTTTATGGGCTTTTTCTACCAAATCAATTGCTGGTTCGGTGTAAACAATAGCTTCCAACTGATCGCCCTTAAAGGTCAGTGAGGTAAGCGAGGCCAGGCTACATTGCCGTTTACGCGGATCATGAGCAAAGCGACGACCTTCGAACGCCAAACGCGCAATCCAGATCGGCAATTGATGGCTGACCAAGACCACTTCATGGCCACGACCAACCGCACGAGCTTGGGCAATAGCGTGTTGCATTCTGTTCGCGATTTGTTTGTAGGGTTCACCCCAAGATGGACGCACAGGGTTATAGAGATGACGCCAAGACTTGGGGCTGCGCAGTGCGCCATCGCCAACGGCAACCCGCTGGCCTTCAAAAATATTTCCGGCTTCTATCAAGTTGGCATCTGTGCCAATCTCTAATTGATGTTTGCGGCCAATTGGATTAGCAGTCTGCTGAGCGCGTTCTAGCGGAGAAGCAATCACCGCTGCGACGTCGTGGTGGGCCAAGACATGTGCGGCTCGATCTGCCATCTCCATGCCAAGATCGGATAACACATACCCCGGAAGTCTGCCATAGAGAATTTTCTCAGGATTATGCACTTCACCATGGCGTAGTAAATGAACAATTGTCTGCTCATCACTCATGGTGTACTCCTAGCAATCAGGTCGCGCGGCGGCGGGATGCAGAGCGCTTGCGTGATGGACGCCAACCTACTGCGCCATTACTTGCTGCTTCTTCGCGCAGGGCCATGCCGTGTGCGGCTAGCGCCTTTACCAGTGCAGCCATGGTTGGCTCTTCAGGTAGCACATCAACCCGCAGACCATGCTCCTGAGCTGTCTTAGCAGTTGCTGGGCCAATGCAGGCAATAACGCTGGCAGCATGGGGCTTTCCGGCAATACCGACAAGGTTTCGCACGGTACTACTTGATGTGAAAACTACGGCGTCAAAACCGCCACTCTTAATTGCTTCACGGGTATCAACATGTGGCGGCGCTGCTCGAACGGTTCGATACGCAGTTACATCTTCAACTTCCCAGCCCAAGGCAGTAAGGCCAGCTACTAAAGTTTCAGTTGCTAAGTCTGCTCGCGGCAAGAAGATTCGGTTTATCGGATCAGAAATTACATCAAACTCTGGCCAAATTTCCAGCAACGAAGCAGTTGTTTGCTCATCGTCTGGAACCAAATCTGGTCGCACGCCCATCGCAACAAGGGCTTCTATGGTGTCTACTCCAATTGCGGCAATTCGAATTCCCGAAAGCGAGCGCGCATCTAGGCCAATTTCCTCAAAACGTTCACGGATTGCTCGAACTGCATTGACACTTGTGAAGATAACCCATTCAAATCGACCCGAAACTAGGCCGTGAATTGCCCGCTCCATCTGCTGTGGTGTACGCGGTGGCTCAACTGACATAGTTGGGACTTCGAATGGGACTGCTCCATGTGTATGAAGCATTTCTTGTAAATTTTCAGTGGAATCTTTAGTACGCGGAACCAAGACTTTCCAACCATGAAGTGCCCGACTCTCAAACCAAGGTGTGCGCTCGGCAGCTGACTCACCAATAATTACCAGCCCAGCTCCAGAGTGCTTAGCCAACTTCATTGCACTTGGGAGGGCTTCGAGTGTTGAATGTAGTGAGCGTTGTTCGATAGTGGCTCCGTCGCGAATGATTGCAACTGGTGTTTGTGGATCTCTACCCGCTTTCACCAATGCTTTAGCAACTTCGTTTGCCCGCTCGGCGGCATTGTGGACTACTAATGTGACAGTCGGATCTATGTGGGTTGTCCAGTCCACTGTTGGTGAATCGGCGTCTATGATTCGAACTTCGCGAGTACGGCCACTAGTTAAGGAAAAACCGACGTGCGCTGGAACAGCAGTTAGTGGAGATACGCCAGCAGCTACTTCAAAGGCATAGCCGGCTTTTGCGACAGCAGCTGTCTCCATCGTCAGGCGACCATCAATTACTGGATCTCCAGAAAGTAGTCGGGCTACCGCTTTGCCAGACTTGCGAGCATCAATTAGTGCTTTGGTGCGGGAAGCAAGTGATAACGGTGCGCCAACTGAATCAAGTGCAACAAGCACTTCTCCATTAGCAACTTCACTGGCAAGTGAAACCACTTCACTATCTGTGATTACGACATCGGCGCTCTGAAGCAACCGAAGTGCTCGCACTGTCAGTAAATCACTTTCACCCGGACCTGCTACGACGAATGCAACACCTGATGTTGCGATGTCTGTGGTTGGCATCTATGCACCTACCTGACTCATTGTTGTACCTGCCTCATTCATCATTGGACTAGCCAACGTTGCTGTTTCCCAAAGCCACTTCGGCCTTGCGTTGTTCGTGAAACGCCAAGATCTGCAACTCTGTTGCTAAATCGACGCGTCGCACGTCTACACCTTGGGGAACGTCCAACAGGACAGGTGCGAAATTTAAAATACTGGTTACGCCGTTGTGAACCAGTAAGTCACAAACACTTTGTGCTGCATTTTCAGGGGTTGCAATGACGCCAATGGATGCACCACTTGTTTGGATAACTGCTGGCAGGGTGGCCAGGTCAGCAATCTTTACCTTAGAGCCACCGACCGAAACTGTCTCGCCAATTCGGCTTGGATCTGTATCGAAAAGTCCAACAACGTGGAAGCCTCGCGAGGCAAACCCTGGATAGCCCGCCAATGCATGGCCTAGATTTCCGACGCCAACAATGACTACGGTCCACTCTTGAGTCAGGCCTAATGCGCGAGCAATTTGATAAAGCAGGAAATTTGCATCGTATCCAACGCCACGGGTTCCGTAAGAGCCAAGGAAAGATAAATCCTTACGCAGTTTTGCACTGGACACACCACTTGCATTTGCAAGTTCCTCTGAGGAGACTAATTCAGTGCCCCGCGCCGCCATCGCAACAAGCGCTCGGTGGTACATCGGTAGTCGAGTAACTGTTGCTTCAGGAATACCTGAACGCAACTGTGTCGATACTCGAGGCGACTCTGATAGTGGCATCAAAACCAACTTCCGCGCGTAGGCTTATGGCACTCAGATTAGGCACATATTCCCGGAAGGCAAAATTGGCTATTTGGGCCATATTCGTGGTATGCGTAATTGCTAATTTTCAGAAATTTGCGACTACATTCGGATAGTTAGTAAAAAATCCTTATTTGATTGGGATTTTCGGCTCGTTACTTTAAGGCGGCCCGGAGTCGTGCCTCGGAGATGCCAAACTGCTCCAAGACCTGACCATCGACCAAGGTGACTGGAATGAATTCAGCGAACCGATTTGCCAATTGTGGATCGTCGAAAATAGATAGGGATTCCCAACCTACCGAGAGCTCAGCACAAACCTGAGCAATGGTGCTTTCGGCCTGCAAGCAGAGGTGACAATCTGGTTTGCCGATTAATTGCACCCGAATCATTTCGCTCCTAGCAGCAAGTTAAGAAACTAGACGAACTTCTCAAGAGTACGCTGAGAATGTGTTAGAAGTAAATCAAGAACAAAGCCAAGATTTGCCAAGACAAAATGCAAAGGGTCATTCTCAGATCGCTGCGTTTTTTGATATTGACAACACGATTATGCGTGGAACCAGCATTTACCACTTAGCTCGCGGCCTTTTCGCCAAAGGCGTACTTAAGCCCCGTGATCTTACGGACTATGCGATTACCCAAGGTAAGTTCTTGTTCACTGGGAAAGAGAACAGTTCAGACTTAGCAAAGGTCGCAAATAATGCGCTGGCCTTTGTGCAGAATCGCACAGTTGAGGAACTCGCATCCCTTGCCGAAGAAATCTATGACGAAATTATGTCTGACAAATTGTGGCCAGGAACAGTGCGACTAGCGGCTGCACATCGAGAGGTAGGACACCAAGTTTGGGTGGTCTCGGCTGCACCAATTGAATTGGCCCAAATCATTGCGAGCAAATTGAACCTCACTGGAGCTGTTGCCACTGTTAGTGAGATTGTTGATGGTCGTTACACCGGAAACTTGGAAAGCGCACCTATGCACGGCGAACAAAAAGCGCAGGCAGTAAGAAATTTGGCTCAGAAACATGACATTGATTTAGCCCAAAGTTTTGCCTATTCAGATTCGCAAAACGACATTCCGCTTTTAAGTCTTGTTGGCAAACCTCGGGTTGTTAATCCTGATTCGCGCCTGCGCGATTTTGCCTTGGTCAACGAATGGCCAGTTTATGATTTCCGCAGAGAGCACCTGAAACAGAAATATGCGGTGCCGGCGGCAAGAAGTGCTCTGTTACTAATAGGAGCGGGAGCAGGTCTAGCACTTGCTGCCAGAGCCCGCTCCCGGTCAAAAATTTCTTAAATTTACTTACGACGCTTTGAACGTGTCTTCTTTAGCATCTTGCGATGCTTCTTTTTAGCCATCCGCTTGCGGCGCTTCTTGATTACGGAGCCCACACAACCACCTTCATAAGTTCGTTTTGTTCAACGAGTAGAAAGTCTACGCACTAACCCGCGCAGACGGAAAATCAGCCTGCGATTAGCCTGCTTCGACGAATGAATCCCTGAGGTAGTTATGAACTGCCTGTTCTGGAACTCGGAATGAGCGACCTACTCGAACTGCTGGCAACTCTCCACTGTGTACCAAACGGTAAACCGTCATCTTGGATACTCGCATTGCCGTTGCAACTTCAGCGATAGTCAAAAATCTAACCTCTGCAAGCGGACGATCATTCACTGGATTCATATCTGATCCTTAAATCTTGGTGCTAGCCACAACCAGCAACCCCTCTGGCGTGACTTTGCATTTATCTCAAGTAGTCCAACCATAGTGGCTGTTGTGGCGGCTGTGAAACCGATTTCTAAAAGTTACATTGATGTAGTTATTAGCTTGGTTGGCCGAGTTCTATTGATCGATTTACTGCAGCCTGCATGGCAGCGAGAAAAGCTTCACGAACCGCATGCTGGTCTAAAGTCCTGATTGCAGCAACGGTAACGCCATTTGGCGAACTAACTCTCTCCCGAAGCGTCTTAGCGGAATCTCCTGTCTGCATGATTAGCGATGCAGCCCCAAAAACTGTTTGCTCAACCAGCTCTGTTGCCATGGATGCATCAATTCCTAGTTCTACTGCTGCGGCTACCATCGACTCAATAATGTAAAAAATGTATGCCGGTCCGGACCCGGATACCGCGGTAAGTGCATCCTGCAAACTTTCTGGTATTACGACTGTCTTGCCAACGCTGTTCATTAACTGAACAACTTGGTCCAGTTGCTCAGCAGAACAGTTGCTACCCGCACTAACCCCTGACATTCCTTGGGCAACTAGTGCTGGGGTGTTCGGCATAACCCGCACAACTGCTTGGCCTTCGGGTAGTTGCGCTTCCATTGCTTTCGTTGTGATGCCGGCGGCCAGTGAAATTACCAGCGCAGAAGTCGACAGCGCGTCTGCGATGTCAGAAAGGACATTAGGGATATCTTGCGGCTTTACAACCAACAAAACCGTATCGGCTTTTGCCACCGCAGTTCTAGCATCACTGCAAGTCACTCCATAAGTTTGCGCAAGCTCAACGGCGCGATCGGCTCGAATCTCGGCCACGAATATCTGTTCAGGGGCAATGCCTGAACGCAAAATTCCCGAAAGCAAAGTTTCGCCCATTACACCTGCGCCGATAAGAGCGATGTTCATCTCAATGACCTTTCGAATTACGCTCTAGCGTACGCCTAAGATTTGCCGGGAAGTAGTGAGGTAATGGCTTTACCAAATGATTTCGGGGTCTGAGTCAGGCGTTGAGTTACTAATGGATACCACTGCTGGCCAAATGGCACATGAATTCGGACTCGATGATTTAGTCCAAGTAACCGCTTTTGCTCTGATTCGCTGACGCCAAGATACATCTGAAATTCAAATGAATCTTTAGTTCGACCGCTACGCAACGCGAGAGCCTGGCCAATCTGCAATAACCGCGAATCATGGGTAGCAATCATTACATAAGCGGAAGACTTAAGCAGAGTGCGCATTTCACGGACAAACGCTTTGTCAACATCAGCCTTAGCCGTGTGCGAATGGTCAGGGTCTTGGGTGAACGCACCTTTACACAATCTAACCCGCGCGCCGCTTGCGGCAAAGACCGCTGCGTCTTGCTCGCTACGCAGAAGTGATGACTGCAGGGTAATTCCCAAATTGGAAAATCGCTCAGACAGGCTATGTATTATTCGCAAAGTTGCGGGTACAAATTCCACTTTCTCCATGCCCACCGTGACAGTCATGTCCATTTCATAAGCAACTTGGCACACTTTAGATAAATTATCGCTTGCAATATTTTCGCCATTGATAAGGGCCAGGCCCAAAGC
>RFTJ01000023.1 GCA_009923495.1 Actinomycetota bacterium | reverse complement strand
GAATATTGAAGTCATCAAACAAGTGGGCTCGGGCTGAGTAGCCACTAATCCCACCAACTGATGTGTTGATTGCAATTCGAAGTGGTTCGAGAGCGACTACGTCATCATGGTGCATTAGCTGGGGAGCGATATCGTTGAATCGGTTTGAGTCTGCTATTTCTTCTCGCAACGCCTCCATAGAGTTAAGGCTGTTTCCAATATATTCTTCGCCATGTACTGCCATTGTCATTCGGGCAATGTCAAGTGAGGCAATAAGCAGTGAGCTAACACTTGTAGTTTGCAAAGATTTAAAGGCACGATCTAATAAGGGCTCTAAAGTTTGGGCAAACTTACTATCACCTAGGTGCAGCATTGCAGATTGACTCAGGCTGCCAGCTAATTTATGCGTACTACTAATTACCACATCGGCACCTTGCGAAAGGGCATTAGCAGGAATCTGCGTATGAAAGCCAAAATGTGAACCCCATGCCTCATCAACAACCAGGGGAACACCAAATTCATGTGCCACTTCCGCTAATCCGGCCACATCTGCAACAGCGCCAAAATAACTTGGTGTGACCACATAGGCAGCAACTGCGTCTGGAGTTTGGGATAAGGACTCACGAAGTTGTACCGGAGTGATCCCATTAGAAATACCTAAGTGCTTATCGACAGATGGAATTATGAAGGATGCCGCTAGGCCACTAAATGCCAGCCCGTCAATAACCGACGAGTGCACACTGCGTTGTAAAACGATGCGATTTCCGAGCGCGCGAAGTGCTAAACATGCCATCAGATTTCCCATTGATGCGCCGTTGGTTAAGAACCAGGTACGGTTAGCGCCCCAAGCCTGTGCTGCCAACAAAAGCGACTCATCTAACGGAGTCGGGTATGCCCCTATGTCAATTCCATCAATCAAAGTTTGTACATCAAGGCTAAGAATGTGCTTGCCAAAGTATTCACTTAACTTCGGGTGTGCGCAATGACTTACTTGATGCCCTGGGACTCCAAGTCGCACATACTGTTCACTGGCATATTTGGCAATCGCGTCAGCGTATGGAGTTCGCCGTTGATCCATAGTTGGCAACCTAGCACCTCTTCGGATTAAATTTTGGGGTTTCGTGGCGAAGAGCAGTGCAATAACGGGTAAACGCTAAACTTTGAGTGACTTTTAATACTTTGGAGGATAAATGAGCGCGCAATCATCGGTAACCGTTCTGGGAGATACCTGGGTAGTTAAGGCAGCTAGCAAGTCCCAGACTCTTGTTCGTAATCTAGGGCTCGTTTTGGGATTGACTGCCTTTACCGCATTGTGCGCACAAGTATCAATCCCATTGCCGTTTACCCCAGTCCCATTAACTTTGCAAACATTTGCAGTACTTGCTGGTGCAGCAGCCTTGGGGGCTGAGCGCGCAGTAGTTGCACAATCGCTTTATGTTGGCCTGGCTTGGCTAGGACTACCAATCTTGGCTGAGCACAAGGGTGGCAGTGAAGTGGTAACTGGAGTAACTGGTGGTTACTTAGTTGGCTTCATTGTTGCCTCTTACATAGTTGGTCGACGCGCAGCTCGTGGCGATAGTCGAAATCGACTAGATACCGTTGCAGCATTTGTTGCCGGCTCCGCAGCGATCTATTTGCTTGGTGTGAGTTGGCTTGCTTATGCAAATGACATGTCACCTAAAGATGCAATTGCTGCAGGCATGACTCCGTTTCTGATTGGTGATGTTGTCAAGGCGCTCATTGCAGGTGCAGTACTCCCAAGTTTGTGGAATTTAACGAAGTCTGAGTAAATCCCCTGGGAGCAAGTTAGGGTGCTGATATGACTGAGCATCCAGTGCGGAAAGTGCGCAAGCACCCAAGATGGATGCGTATCCTCGGTCCTGGCTTAATTACTGGCGCTGCTGACGATGATCCATCTGGCATCGCCACCTACTCGCAAGCCGGTGCTGCATTTGGCTATGGACAAATGTGGACCATATCGCTTTGCTTACCACTAATGATCGCTGTCCAAGAAGCGACTGCACGCATTGGTGCAACCACTGGAAAAGGTCTGGCTAAGGTGACCGCTGAGAACTTTTCCAGACGAGTCCTGATAACTGTTGTCGGCCTAATTTTGTTCGCCAACATAATCAATATTGGGGCAGACATTGCCGCAGTAGGTGCAGCGTTACATTTACTCATCGATGTTCCACAAGTTCTGATTTCAACAATTTTTACAATCCTGGTTGTCGCCCTAATGGTCTTTACTAACTATCACTGGTACGCACGAATTTTGAAGATTTTCGCCCTGGCTCTCCTGGCGTATGTGGTTACTGCGTTAATTGTGGATGAACCATGGCGAGAAATTGCGAAAGCAACTTTCGTTCCGCAGTTCCAATGGAATTTCGCTTACTGGTATGTCATTGTTGGCGTGCTTGGTACCACAATCAGTCCGTACATGTTTTTCTGGCAAGCCGCTGAAGAAGTTGAAGAGCTTGAATATGCCCAGCGCCAACATGAAAAACGTCGAACAATTAGGGAAATCCGACTCGACACTTCATCAGGCATGGTTATCTCGCAACTGGGCAGTTGGTTCATGATGCTAACTACAGCCACGGTGCTACATCCAAATGGAATCACCAATATCGGCACCGCTGCTGATGCCGCAAAAGCACTCGAGCCGTTCGCTGGTTCGTTTGCCAAAGAAGTCTTTGCCCTGGGAGTCGTTGGAATGGGAATGTTGGGCATTCCAGTGCTCGCCGGCTCGGCATCCTATGCGGTAAGTGAGTTATTCGGCTGGTCCGAAGGTCTTGATTTAAAGGCTAAAGAGGCCAAGGGTTTCTATGGCGTAATAGCTGGTGCCACAGTAATTGGTTTTGCACTTACCTTGATGGGTTTTGATCCGATCAAGGCCTTGATTTTCGCAGCTGTCGTCAATGGATTAGTGGCAGTTCCACTGGTTTTCTTGATTCGCAAAATTTCTCTGAACAAAAACATCATGGGAGATTTTGTGGGTGGACGACTATCTAAGTCGGTACTTTGGCTGACATTTGCAGTGATGACAATTTGCGCCCTAGCCATGGTTAGCGCCTCATTTTTTCAATGAAATCGGCAATAGTCTGACGAATCCAAAAGTGTCAGAGCGGATCTGTTTACTTGGCAGTGCTGATTTATCTCCACCAGCAAATAGTTAAGGATGTGCAGAAATGATCGAATTAGTTCTGAGTGAGAATTGCGAGTTTCCTATAGTTAATTGCCTGCCCGGGCCACGTATTGTGCTAACAATGAGCCTGACTTCTGACATCACCAAAGTGTTGCAGTTTTGCCGAGACGATCTTTTAAAAGCCATTAACTGGGCATTCTTTAGTATGTACCAAGGCGCTAACGTGCCTGGACGAATTTATCATCGTGATGTTTACGGCTCGGCTATGAGTATTTTGACCGATCCTTGCGAACTATTTGGTTCAGATGCGTTCGTTAGGCCGCAGAATCTCGAGCGCCTTAAGAATTTCAGCGGGTGAAGCATCTAGTGCACGACATAAGTCGGGCAACAGTGCCACACTTGGGCGAGTCTCGAGTGAAAAGTAGCGATACAGGTTGCCTCGATTGATACCAATCTCTGCTGCCACTTGCTCTAATGAGCGGTAACCAAGTTTGTCCATGCGAGCGCGTAGCCATTCAAGTCCAGTTTTTGAGGTCGAACGTGTAGTTGACTTAGCCATTTGTATCCCTTTTTCCACTTAACTCTTCAGGCATAATTGTTTCTCTAATTCTCACAATCTACCACGCAGTTTCAGATTGTATCCAATCTAACTCGCCATCTTCACTTCTATTTTTCGTAAATTTTCTTAGCTAATTGAAATTTTAACTAAGACAGCGGGACTTTTTACCTATTATCAGAAATCAGTAAAATTTCCGAGAACTGGCACTCAGTCTTCGATCACATGCTCAAAGTTAGAGACGGCTTGAGCCACTTCCGAATCACTTAGTGGACGGTTTGCAGACTGTAACCGCGAAGAAGCGAAAAACAATATGTATGCAGTTGAACAGCACAAAGCGACAGTTACCAGTGAGAGTGCTAACTCGGTACTGAACTTCTCGACTAGCCAGCCGCCGCTGGCAACTCCAATTGCCAATGTTGATCCTTCAACAGTCCACAACCAAGCTTGGGCAGAGGTGGCGGTTCCTTGTGGGCGCACGGCCTCAAGGACTTCCATGTGATAAATCTGAGCAAATCCGATCGCGAATCCCAGGCCTGCCAAAACTAAGGCAAGTTGCCAGCCAAAATCGACGAATGCCAGAGGCAAAGTGCTCAAGGCAACCAAAACACTGGCCCGACGAAAAGCGGTCAACGGTGTTGTGCTGGATTTAAGTACGCTGACAATTAGTCCAGCCAAAATACTTGTACCCGTCAGGATTCCGAGCAACCACGCAGACATCGTTGGATTCTTATTCAAAGTTGCAGTAGCAGGAATCGAAATGTCCAAAAGACCCCAACCCAAACCAAAAATAAAACCTTCAATCGCCATAATTACGAACGGCACGTGCTTCCAGAGCTGCATAGACCCACCTGACCGCGGCTCTGGCACCCAACTACGCGATAGCGGCATGGAAATTAGCAGGACGCCGCCGAGAGCCATCAGAGTTGCTGTTATCCAGAGTGACTCTTTGCCGCCAATGTGTACAGAAACCCAAGTAGCAAGCGTAGGCCCAAGTACGAATGTGGCATTCATGATTGTGGTGTCCACCGAGTAGGCATTACGCAGACGATCGGGCCCGACAGCCAGTCGCCAAAGTGGGCGAACAGAAAGATTCACTGGAGGAGAGCAAAGTCCGATTAGACCACTGACGATTAATAGTCCAGTTGTACTGTGCACAAAACTCATACAAAAAATTACAAATACCCAAAGTGGGACCAAGATAGAAAGTGGTCTAGTCTGGCCGAATCGATCGATCAGGTGTCCTCGTGGCCCAGCTGTGAATGAGCCAATCAACGATTCAATTCCAGTTGCAAGTCCCGCTGTGGCAACAGATCCGGTTTCTTCGTGAACATAAAAGAAGGTCGAGAGCCCGAGCATCCCATATGCAATTCGACCTGGAATACAACTTACGATAAGTCGTTTAACTCCAGGTATTAGAAAGATCTCCGCACGGGCCATAACATCCCTCACTCTAGTCGTGTCGAATCGCTAAGTAGCTTCACCTGTGATTGAATGAAGATTCAACTATTTAACAGGGAGCGGCATGTCAGCCACATCTAAAACACCAGTAACAGCAGAAAATTTAGACCCGCGTCGTTGGCGGGCCTTAATTGTTATTGCAATTGCGCAATTGATGTCGGTGCTAGATGCCTCAATTGTGAACATTGCCCTACCAAGTTTGCAGGTTGATTTAGGGATTACTCCGGAAAACCGTCAATGGGTCGTAACTGCCTACACATTAGCCTTTGGCGGTCTATTGCTCTTGGGTGGACGAATTGCCGATTATGCCGGTCGCAAGAAAACTTTCATGATTGCCCTAATTGGCTTTGCAGTAGCATCGGCAATTGGCGGATTTGCCGTTAACCAAGAAATGCTATTCGGTGCTCGCGCACTTCAAGGAGCTTTTGCTGCGCTATTGGCCCCCGCGGCCCTTTCGCTAATCAGTGTGACTTTTACAGATTCGAAAGAGCGAGCAAAAGCTTTTGCCGTTTATGGCGGACTCTCTGCCGGCGGAGCGGCAATTGGCCTAATCCTCGGCGGCCTGTTAACAGAGTACGCATCATGGCGATGGTGCCTGGGTGTCAACGTACCTATTGCAATCGTGGCGGTGCTGCTAGCCATCACTAATGTGAATGAAAGTAAAGCTACTGGCGACACTCGTTATGACATTCCTGGTGCGCTCACTGTAACTGTTGGTCTGGTTTCGTTGGTTTATGGCATTACCAAAGTTGGATCAACTGGGTGGACTAGCCCTGAAACTTTAAGCTACTTCGGCGCGGCATTAGTACTGCTCAGCGCTTTCTTCGTTATCGAGAGTCGTACCTCACACCCACTACTGCCAGTTCGAATTCTGACCGAACGTAATCGCGGTGCGAGCTATCTAACATCCTTCATTGTCGGCAGTGGCCTTTTTGGCATGTTTCTGTTCCTGTCCATTACTTTCCAGTCGGTATTTGGTTATAGTCCCGTTCGCTCAGGACTAGCCTTCTTGCCATTTTCCGTTGGTGTTGGCATCAGCGCTGGCATGGCTTCGCAGTTACTGCCAAAGTTTGGTGCCCGCTGGATCTCATTCATCGGCCTGTTGATGGCTTCCGGCGGTCTAGCATTACTAACTCACTTGGATGCACAAAGCGATTACTTGACCGCTATTCTGCCAGCGCTAATTTTGATGAGTTTAGGTATGGGCCTGGTATTCGTACCGATTTCTGCAACAGCCTTGTTCGCCATCGGAAATCATGATGCTGGTGTTGCTTCAGCTGTCCTTAATACTTCACAGCAAATTGGTGGCGCATTAGGCACGGCTTTCTTAAATACCGTAGCTACTTCAGCGACATCGGCTTACATCGTGGCAAACCAAAGTCAGTTGTTTAATGGGCAGCCGCCAGCAGATGCCTTAATTCACGGCTTCACCCACGCATTCATGTGGAGTGCCGGATTGTTGCTGCTGGGAGCATTGGTTTGGGTGCTGATGATTAACGCCGATCGCAACACATTGGCTGCAAACGATTCGCCAACTGCGCACGTTGGCTAGATCGCCACGACAGAGTCGATGGCTTTTTCGCTTTGCCAGCGGATTAGCCGAAATTGGGCTGACACTCAAATAATGCTTTTCAGCCAAATCTCTTAACTGAGTCCTCCTTGTTTTTGCCACTTCCGAGATACCGTAAAAGCATGAGTACAGAAATTGCTCCAGCCCTGCAGGAGCTTATTGATGCAGGGACGTTAACTCGAGAACAAGCTCTCGCCGTACATTCGGCTATGAGTGAAAAGCCCGAACCAGTCACTGCATTCGGCGCTGTGCAGTTCTCCAACAAGCGATCCTTTATCTCAGAGGCACTAACCTATGTCGGCTTTGTCTTTGTTATTGCCGCAGCCGCCTTGTTAACAAATCAGGCGTGGGAAGGTTTAGGTCAGTGGGGCAGACCAAGCCTGTTAGGCGCTGGCGCTGTTGTGTTATTTGGGGCAGGTTCGTGGATGCGCATTATTCGTAAAGATGATTCTGGACGCCGACTGAGTTCAACACTGTATGTCGGCTCTGAAGCGCTCGTTGCCGGAACTATCGGATTAATTCTCAATGAAGTATGGGTACCCAAGAATCCAAGTTATTTGGATCCTGGCAGTCCGCTCTGGCAGGAGCCGGCTAGGTGGGTAAATCCAGCTATGGCAGTAAGTGTCGGCGCTGGTGCGCTAATTGTGGGAGCGGTTGCATACCTGCTTTCGGGCTCCGCACTAGGACAGGTCGCAATGGCTGCTCCCTCTGCTGCAATGGCAATCGGCTCCGGGCAGTTGATTATCGCCCTAACTAACGACACTGATCAGGTCGGTCCCGCGCGCCTTGGGTCCGCCATTCTTTTTGCTGGTGGTCTGCTATGGATTGCCTTGGAGCACTATGACTACTTGCACGAAAAAGTAGTTGGTCAAGTGCTAGGTATTGTCGCGATGTTCTCCGGACTTCAAGGAATGGGATTTGACCTGAAAGTCTGGGCAAGTAGCAGCGTTCTTGTCATTTTGGGTCTCGGGCTACTGGTTTTTTACCTTCAAGGTCATGCGTGGCCCTATTTGGCCGGTGGCATTATCGGAATGTTTGCTGGCGGCGTGCGGATGCTCGTTGAGTATGTGCACGGAACAAGTGGGGCATTGGCCTCGCTAGCACTTGGCATTCTGTTAGTGGTATTCGGCGTTCGAATAGTCAATGATCGACGAGAACCCACGATGTTGGTGCAGGCTGAAACAAGGGCAGACGGCAATTCTGATGACCAAAATGACCAGTCCGTTCAGGACAATGTTGACTACAAAAACATTGAGCCGTTCTAGAGGACATCGGTTAAAACTTGGTGATATTGCAAATTTTGATTGAGGGCTAGGTGGGATAGGCTTGTCGCATGCCAAATGCCACCCTAGCTACCAATAAATCGCTTGCCGAAAACGAATTTGATGTCGGAATTATCGGGCTTGGATATGTAGGCTTAACTTTGGCCACAGCGCTTGCCGATTCTGGCCTCAAAGTTCTCGGTGTTGAGCGTCGTCAAGATGTTGTCGACAAAACAAATGCTGGTGAGCCACACTTTCATGAGCAGGGTCTTGAATACATGCTCAAGTCAGTTTTGAAAAAGGGCAACCTTCGAGCGACAACTTCCTTAGCACCAGAAATTAACTGCAAGGTTTACATCATTACAGTTGGTACGCCTTTGGGACCCGATGGGGCTGCCCGATTGGACTTCATGCGAAATGCAGCAAGTGAAGTTGCGTCAAACATGCGAGATGGCGCACTTGTTATGCTCCGGTCCACTGTGAAAATTGGCACAACCCGGGAAGTAGTCAAGCCAATTTTGGATGAATCCGGTAAGCAGTACCTGCTTGCAATGTGCCCGGAGCGCACATTGGAAGGAAAGGCACTCGAAGAACTACAAAGGCTTCCACAGATTATTGGATCGGATGATCCTGAATCCCGAGAGGCAGCGGCCCGTTTCTTTCATCGCCTCACTCCAACAGTGGTTCAGTTCCCCCGCTTTGAGACTGCAGAAATCATTAAGTTGGTGGACAACACTTATCGAGATGTGCAATTCGCATTTGCTAATGAAATTGCCCGTGCTTGTGAGCCATTTGGCGTAAATGCAATGGATGTCATTGAAGGCGGAAAATTGGGGTATCCCCGCACTAATCTCGCTATCCCTGGATTAGTCGGTGGGCCATGTCTGGAAAAGGATCCGCATATTCTGAACGAATCCTTGAGCAGGTTTGGCATTGAATTAGGCATTACTAAGGCAGCCCGCAAAGTAAATGAAGTCCAACCCTTTGAAACTATTGCCAACATTTGCCGTATTTACAAAGCCCGCACGGGCCGGCTGCCAAGTCGGATTGCGATGTTTGGAGTGGCATTCAAGGGAATTCCCGAAACCAATGATTTGCGCGGAACTATGGCGGCCCTAGTACACCAAGCAGTTTTGGCCGAAGTGCCCGATGCCCAGGTCTCAATCTATGACCCAGCAACTCTGCGCGATGAGGTTGAGGCAATGTTTAGCAACGCGGTTTTCACCGATAACATCACTGATGCACTCGCAGATGTTGACCTGCTACTAATTACCAATAACAATCCAGCTTTTGCCAAGCTGAGAATCGAAGAGTTGCTTGGCTACATGAATAAGGATTCGCTGATTTACGATTACTGGAATCACTTCGCCAGGATTAGGCCGGAGGATCGTGGCGATCGGTATTTCTCGGTTGGGGGCCTTGAAGCCGCTCATGAATTAATGTTCGGACAAGCGAGCGAGGCGGTTAATCGATGAAGAAGTGTGTAGTAACCGGAGCTGGCGGCTTCATCGGCGCATATCTCACCCGCGCACTCGTTGCACAGGGCTGGAAAGTAGCAGCCGTTGACAATTTAGCTCGTGGGGAACAGCGCAGACTTGAACCTGTGCTTGACCAGATTGACTTTTGGCAAACCGATGTACGAGACGCAAAGGCCCTTGAAGAAGCCTTTTCTGATGCTGAAGTTATTTTTCACTTGGCAGCCATTAACGGAACTGAGAATTTCTATTCCCGACCAGAGTTGGTTTTAGATGTTGGCCTTAGGGGAGCACTAGCCGTTGTTGATGCGTGCCGAGCTACTGGAGTTAAGAATCTTGTAGTTGCAAGCAGCGCCGAGGTGTATCAAACACCACCAATGGTGCCGACTCCTGAAGAGGTTCCATTAATGCTGCCGGATAGCTTGAATCCTCGCTATTCTTACGGTGGCTCCAAGATTGTTTCAGAGTTGATTGCCTTCAACTACGGCTTAGATTTCTTTAACCGAGTTCAAGTATTTCGCCCACACAATGTTTATGGTCCGGACATGGGTTGGAAACATGTGATTCCACAGTTCATTGAGCGAGGAGTCAAACTACGCGCCGAAAATCAAAATCAATTCACAATTCAGGGCGATGGATCTGAGACCCGAGCATTTGCCTATGTTGAAGATGTCGTTGATGGAATCATCAGGATGTATGAAAATGGCGAGCATCGTCAGGTATATCACATTGGCAATGATCACGAAGTATCGATCAAGGAAGTTGTTGAACTTCTAGGCAACGTATTGAATTACGAGTTTGAAGTTGTGCCGGGTGAACAAGCGCTCGGTGCAACTCCTCGCAGATGTCCAGACATCTCGAAGATGCGATCACTTGGCTACAACCCGCGCTATTCGCTGGCCGACGGCCTGGCTGCCACCGCTGATTGGTATTCGGCAAACTTGCAAAATAAGCCAGACAATCCACTGCTCTAACTTTCAGAAGCATTTAGTTACCCATCAATTTACTAAAAAATAGCCCCCAGCCATTACTGGCCGGGGGCTATTTCATTATGGACTAGATGTCGTAGTACAACTCGAACTCTGCTGGATGTGGACGTAAGCGAACGTAGTCAACTTCGTTGGCACGCTTGTAATCTAACCAGGTTTCGATCAAGTCCGGAGTGAAGACTCCACCAGCTTGCAAGTAGGCATTGTCTGCTTCAAGCGCATCCAATACTGCAGGAAGTGACGATGGGACCTGTGGAATTGCGGCAGCTTCTGCGCCGTGCAATTCGTAGAGGTCCTTGTCCACTGGAGCATGTGGCTCAATCTTGTTCTGGATACCGTCAAGGCCGGCCATCAGCATGGCAGAGAATGCCAAGTACGGGTTGCTTGATGGATCTGGGCAACGGAACTCAATACGCTTGGCTTTTGGATTCGTGCCAGTGATTGGAATACGAATACATGCCGAGCGGTTGCGCTGTGAGTACACCAAGTTCACCGGTGCTTCGTAGCCTGGAACCAAACGGTGGTACGAGTTGACGGTTGGGTTAGTGAACGCGAGCAAAGATGGCGCGTGCTTCAACAAGCCACCGATGTACCAGCGAGCGGTGTCGGATAGGTCGCCATATCCAGCTGCGTCATAGAACAGTGGGTTGCCACCGCTCCACAAAGACTGGTGGACGTGCATACCTGAACCATTGTCACCGAAGAGCGGCTTTGGCATGAAGGTTGCAGTTTTCCCATTAGCCCAAGCTTCGTTCTTGATGACGTACTTGAACAGCATGACTTCGTCAGCAGCCTTTAGCAAGGTGTTAAAGCGATAGTTGATTTCCATCTGACCTGCGGTACCAACTTCGTGGTGTGCACGCTCAACTAGCAAGCCAACCTGCGTCAAACGCTGAACCATTGAGTCGCGTAAATCGGCAAACTGATCTGTTGGAGAGACTGGGAAGTAGCCACCTTTGTAACGGGTCTTGTAGCCGCGGTTATCAGTTCCATCGGCATTGAACTCAACTCCAGTGTTCCATGCACCTTCGATTGAATCTACGTGATGGAATGCCTGGTTTTGTGCAGTGCTGTAGCGAACAGAGTCGAAAATGTAGAACTCTGCTTCAGGGGCAAAGAATGCAGTGTCGGCAATACCGGTCGTAGCCAAGTATGCCTCTGCCTTTGCAGCTACGTTACGGGGATCACGGCTGTAGAACTCGTCTGTGAAGGGATCACGGATTGAGAAGTTCATTACTAATGTGCTTTCTTTGCGGAACGGATCCAAGAAAGCGGTAGTTACATCTGGAATCAACTTCATATCTGATTCATGAATTGCCTGGAAACCGCGGATCGATGAACCATCGAACATTTGGCCAGTCTCAAAGAAATCAGATGGCAAAGTTTGTGCAGGCACATTGAAGTGCTGCATGATGCCAGGTAGATCGCAGAAGCGGACATCTACGAACTGAATGTTGTTATCTTTGATGTACTTTCGCACATCATCAGGGGTCTTAAAGCCCAGTGGCTCAGACATTCATCCTCCATAATTGTGTTACCCAGGCAATCAATCTGCAGATTGAT
>RFTJ01000022.1 GCA_009923495.1 Actinomycetota bacterium | reverse complement strand
TGATCGGGTATCTGCAAGCCAGGAGGGAAATTTGCTGGCGGTACGCGTAAATTCTGAGTGGGTCCACACCCCAAAACTTCGGCCAGAACTGCCTTGCCGTTTGTCCGCAATTCGTAAGTAACAATTTCCTGATCATTCTGACCAGCAATTTCAACGATGGCATATCCCACATCAGTCTTTGCGCGATCCTGGGCTCGGATTGCGCAATAAATGGTTTTGCCAGTCGGCCGCTGTATTTTCCAGTTGATCTGAACTGCACCTTTTGTGACCGTGAAAGTTGTCAACTCTCCGGCAATACTGGGTTTTACCGAACGGTAATTGGTGTAAATGACCAATCCCAGCAATGAAGCAACTAGCAACAAAATAGTCACGTATGCCCACCAAGCAGATTTGTGCACCCCATAGCGCTTCTGCAGATGGGGTGGTAAGTCAACATGGTTACTCATGGTAAGACCACAATAAGCGGTGTAAGAGAATAGAGACATGTCAGCATCAATAAATTTAATGCCCGCTCCAGAAGAGCCATTGCGGTTATTGGCGGTCCATGCGCATCCCGATGACGAAGCGAGTAAAGGCGCAGCAACAGTGGCCATGTATGTGGCGCAAGGTGTTGAAGTACTAGTCGCTACCTGCACTGGCGGTGAACGAGGAGACATTCTCAATCCAAGCTATGAGCTTGGCGACCGTGATTTAGGTGAAGTACGAAGGCTCGAGATGCAGCGCTCGGCGGAAATTCTTGGAGTGAGCCATCGCTGGTTAGGTTTTATTGATTCTGGCTTTCCGGATGGAGACCCAAAACCGCCTGTGCCAGCAGATAGCTTCGCTGCCCAGCCTCTGTCAGTTGCCGCCGCTCCACTCGTTGAATTAGTTCGGGAATTTCGGCCGCATGTCATGACAACCTATGACGAAAATGGCGGCTACCCGCATCCAGACCACATCAGAACCCATGAGGTCGCAATGTTCGCGTACGAGCAGGCAGCAAGTGCAGAATATGCCTCATCTAGGCCGGCTTGGTCAGTCGCGAAGATTTATTACCATCACACATTTACCCAAACGCGAATTCGAACATTGCACGAGGCGTGTCTAGCCGTTGGTCTTGAGTCACCTTATGTTCAGTGGCTTGACCGTTACACCGAACCAGATCTGAGCTGGCAACGTGTAACAACTCGTATTCCAGTTTCCGATTATTTTGAAATTCGAGATTTGGCGCTGTTGGCACATGAAACTCAGATTGACCCAAACGGTACTTGGTTTGGTGTCCCACTTGAAATCCAAAAGGACTTCTGGCCAACTGAGGAATATGAACTAGCTGCCCACCGACTAGATTTACCAGTATCTGATTCAGTTGAAACAGATTTATTTCATGGACTGCGGAGTTAATTATGTTGTTGGCAAAATTCATCTACCTGACCGGTTCCACTCCTAAACCCAGTCCATCTGACTTTGATACCTCGCGAGTACAACCAGGTTCTTGGTATCCAGTAGTACTTACCTCATTAATCGTCGGCTTGGTGTTATTACTGCTTAGTTTGAATCGGCACTTAAAGCGCATAAACTTCGAAAACTCTGACGACTAGTGCGCAGGTATGTCACACCGCAACTACTGGCAATCCATTTCGTTGGCTTGCTAATTTTTGGCTCGTGTCTGCTTCTAAGCAATTGGCAGTGGCAGCGTGCACACATTCCGCGTAAAGCTATTAATCCAAGTCAAGTAGTTGAGTATTCGAAACTCAGTAAGCAAAAAGATTATCTACCGCCGTCCTCAGTAGGTCAGCGCACCAAAGCGACTGGGGTCTGGGAATCACAAAATCAGATTTTGTTGACTCAACGTCCACGGGATGGCCGCTTACTCGTTGATTCCGCAGCCATTAACCAAGCCAGACTCGGTAGCTGGGTAGTTGATTTTTTAGATCTCGGTGATGGTTCCAGCGTTGCCGTAGTACGTGGTTGGCTCAGCGCCGGCGAAAGTGTCACCAATTCAACTGGTAAGCAGACTGTCTATGGAGTTGTGCAGCCAGCTGAAGACGCTCCCTACGAGCAGCCAATTTCTGTCAAGGAATTACTCACTACCAAAAAGCTACTTATGAATACTGCGTCAAATGTTCGAGATGGCTTTATCGTGCAGACAGATGTCCAGCCACCACTCTTGCCGGTGACACCTACCCGAGGTGCATTTACCAGCCATGGACTACGAATCTTGAACGTGTTTTACACATTCAACTGGCTCTTTTTTGCATTTTTTGTGCTGGCGATTTGGCGGCGCGTAATTTTAGATGAAGTGTCTAGCGCGACAGTGATTGCACAATCTAGCAAACTTGATACATGACCAAGGCAGTATCTCGAAACAGTTGGCTCTTTTATAAGTACATGGCGTTCACTGTTGGCGTTGCATTATTGACCGCAACCATCGCGTTCATTGTCAAAAAAACCATTAACCCAGAAATCGCAGATGCCAGTTGGTATGTGCATCTATGGATGGCACATGGCTACTTGTACATGATCTATTTAGTTGCAACTTTTAATCTGTCCTTGAAGCGCAATTGGAACTTATTCAAAATGCTGTTAGTAATGCTGGCGGGTACCGTGCCATTAATGTCTTTCATTGCTGAAGCACGATTAGCAAAGGAAAGTTAAGCGCCTTCTAGGGCTGATGTATCGGAACCGTCTTCGGGCGGCCTGCGCGTTGACTAGGTCGCAATCTAATCCCTGCTTGATATAGTGCCTCAACTAACTCTCTTGAGGTAACTTCGCGTGCGCCTTGGGCAATTGCCAACTCACGCATGTGGTCAGGCAGATCCACATGATCACCCTGGAATCCTTTACTTGGGACACCCAATTGATGAGCAAAGGCCTTTAGTTCTTCTATCGAAGTGTCGCTAACCATGTGGCACCACATCCAATCGCGCCAACGCCAAAGCGCGCTGTCAATGAGTATTGCCATGGTGCAATTATGCCGTAGCAATCAGCTAGCGAACAGAGAAACTTCTTGGTTCGCTGAAGGTAACACCAAGAGTTGGATTGCTCGCCCTAACCCTAAATGCAATTAGCCCCTTTTGTCGTCCAACCTTGGCGATGAATTTGTACTTTCCAAGCTCATCTGTCGTGGTCTTGGCAATCCGGATCCATTCACCTGTATCCCGTTTGCGATAAAGGTAAACCGTAATGTCTTTCATCGCTGGTGTTAATTGCCCCGTTAGCAAAGTAGCTGAACCCAGCTTCTTATACTTCCCATTACCCAAAATTGATATTGATGCACTAAGTGTGATGTCTGTACTGAAAGTGCGTATAGTGCTGACCGAATTCTTGGCTAAGACCCGTAACTTATGAGTTCCGGCCCGTACTGTCGGGTAGGCGAGTGTCCATGAGCCCGCAATGTCTGTTTTGGTGGTAGCCACTGGAACCCACTTTCCAGCAGTTAAGTCGGAAAGCACAACAGTTACGCCCATCTGCACCGGTTTTATATTTCCAGCAATAGTTAAAGTGTCGCCCGGCAGCCCCGAGACTGGTGGCCAAGTCTGGACATTGAGAATCTGAAGTACATCAGGGGAGTTGTCCAAGGCACCGGTCACTCTACGAGAACTAGCTGCGATACTTCGCACATAAGTCGACTTCAATTCAAAGATGCTGCGCAAGCCAGACGGGCTAATGTTTGGCGCGGCTGGGTTGAGCATATTTGGAATCGAACTAATCACAAGCACTCGACCAGCTGAATCAACAACTGTTAACTCACTGACCGCACCGCTCTGGTAATGATCGGAAACTGTGAAAGTTGCTACATCTTTAACGTTGATTCCTGCTGCCCGCAATTTGCCAACTAAAGCTGATTGAGTAATTGAAGTTCGCCACTTGGCATTTGGGTTTGAAGTTGCCTTAGACCAATGATCATCAACCTTTGTGAGCCACGGATAGCCGCTAGTGCCCCACGCTTCCCTGATTGGCTGGGTAAATCCGCCTGTAGACGAAGAAAAGAAAGTTTCAATAACTTGCCCTTGATAAAGCGCTACTTGATTTGTCGTTGCCTTAACCGCATTAACCCAATTTTGTCCGGCTGTTGCATACTCTTTCGCGAAGCCGACAAAATTTTGATCAACAGTCGTTGCATAAATTTGGCATGCGCACTGCGTCCGATAAGGTGCAACTTGTTTGGCTTGGTACTTCATATAGGCATATGAGCGCCCGGCTATTGCCTGAGATTCAAGCGCCGCTGGTAGCCATGATGATGGCATCTCGCCAAGTCCGAACAAATATTCATCAGTTAGTCGAAGCGTATTAGTAATGTTCAGTGTCCCGCCTTTAAACGGAGTCACTGTCAGATATCCATATTTATACCTTTGTTGACAGCTATTTATGGCACATTGGCCGCCAAGATTTTCAACGGCCACCGCGCTATTACTGGACGAAGATACATTTGCCACAGTAGACGTTTTACTGCCGACAATCTGCTTACCCCAAGTTACTTTGGCCGTATCTGAAACAATGTTTTGTCCCTTTGCGTCTTTGTAAATTCCATTCGGTCCATAAGCAGCAACTTGATTGTTGATAACACCGAATGTGACTGCGGAATTATTCGGCACCTCAATCTTTTGTCCCGAAAGCGTAATAGTTAAACCACGACCTTTGCCGCCAACACTTTCGCCACGAATTGAGATAAACCTTCGTGAGTCTGGAATCCGATCCTGCAATAACCCAACAATTAAATTGCTAGGCATCGGCTTAGGGCTTACCGATGCGCCAGGGAAATAATGTTCAATGATTTCGGCGGAAGTGGCACCTTCCTTAGCCATTCCTTGGGCGCCGTACTGACTCAGCCCTATTCCATGGCCAAATCCTGAGCCGTATAGCGTGAAAGAAGCTGGAACCATTGGGGCACTGGCACTCGGACTTGGGCTTGCTGAAGGAGAACTGGTTGCTGCTCCGGTCACGACCAACCTTCGTACGCAGGCTTCGGCGGTACTGTTAGCCAAAACTGAAGTAAGCGCAAGCAACAGCGCAATCAGTGGGCGAAACCTAGACATTTTTCCTCAAGCAGGTTTGGGGAAGAACTGCTTCTTCCTGAAAGTAACACATTTTTACCCTAAGTTTGGGCTACCAAATCCTGATGTTCCATAAATTATTAGTTACCCAATACCGGTACTCGGAAGTTGGGCAGGTGACCTACGATATGAGGAAGGAACCTTTGGCAGCAATAAGCCGCCAGTTCAATTCCTTCATCCCGAGTCAAAAGGACATCAAGTGAAACTAGTTGACAAGATTCTTCGCGCTGGCGAAGGAAAAATGATTCGCACACTTGAATCCATCGCAAAACAGGTTAACGCTATTGAGGACCACATAAGCGCTTTGTCTGACGATCAACTGCGTGCCATGACCGGTGAACTCAAACAGCGACACGCGCAGGGTGAATCTCTAGACGACTTAATGCCCGAAGCATTTGCCGTAGTTCGCGAAGCCGCAAAACGTACTTTAGGTCAGCGTCATTACGATGTGCAGTTGATGGGTGGCGCCGCTCTACACCTTGGCAATATCGCGGAAATGCGAACTGGTGAAGGTAAGACCTTGGTCTCTACTTTGCCCGCATACTTAAATGCACTCTCGGGCAAGGGCGTGCACATTGTTACCGTCAACGACTATTTGGCAGAGCGCGACTCCCAGTGGATGGGTCGCGTTCATCGCTTTTTAGGTCTCAGCGTGGGTTGTATTTTGGCAGACATGAGTCCGCCGGATCGTCGGATAGCTTATGCCGCGGACATTACTTATGGCACAAACAATGAGTTTGGTTTTGATTACCTGCGCGACAACATGTCTTGGGATTCGGAATCAAGAGTCCAACGCGGCTACAACTTTGCGGTTGTTGATGAAGTCGACTCGATTCTGATTGATGAGGCTAGGACGCCACTGATTATTAGCGGACCAGCAGATCTACCTACAAAGTGGTACGGAGATTTTGCTCGACTCGTTCCACGACTTGTCCGGGACCAGGACTATGAAGTCGATGAAAAGAAGCGCACTGTTGGCATTTTGGATTCGGGTGTTTCTAAAGTGGAAAACTGGCTGGGGATCGACAACCTCTATGAATCAGCAAATACTCCGTTGGTTGGCTACTTAAACAATGCCTTAAAGGCAGAAAATCTATTTAAACGTGATCGTGACTATGTAGTCATGCAAGGCGAAGTCATGATTGTGGATGAGCACACTGGCCGTATTTTGTCGGGACGTCGCTACAACGAGGGAATGCACCAAGCGATTGAAGCTAAAGAAGGTGTTGAAATTCAAAATGAAAATCAAACCTTAGCCACAATCACCTTGCAGAATTATTTCCGAATGTACGAGAAGCTCGGGGGTATGACTGGTACTGCGATGACCGAAGCCGCAGAGTTTAATCAGATTTACAAACTAAATGTGTTGCCCATCCCAACCAATAAGCCGATGCTGCGTATTGATCAGCCAGATTTGGTCTACCGAAGTGAACAGGCAAAGTACCAAGCGGTTATTGATGACATCGTTGAACGCAACAAAGCAGGACAGCCAGTCCTGGTTGGCACCACCAGCGTGGAAAAGAGTGAATTAATCTCAGGACTACTAACCCGAGTCGGCATCAAACATGAGGTCTTGAATGCAAAGCAACACGCTCGAGAAGCCGCTATCGTGGCCGAAGCCGGCCGCAAAGGTGCAGTTACTGTTGCGACAAACATGGCTGGTCGTGGTACCGACATTATTTTGGGCGGTAATCCAGAATTTCGTGCGGCCATGGCACTGGAAAGACAAGGCTTAAGCCCAGTAGAAAATCCTGAAGAGTACGAAGCTGCTTGGCCAGCGGCACTTTCCAGCGCAAAAGCGGCAACGGAAACTGAGCATGATGAGGTTGTTGCTGCTGGGGGCCTTTATGTTTTAGGCACCGAACGTCATGAATCTCGACGCATTGATAATCAGTTGCGCGGACGTTCCGGTCGCCAAGGAGATCCTGGCGAGAGTCGCTTCTACTTATCCCTTGAAGATGACCTGATGCGCTTATTCCAGGGCGAGCGAGTAAACGGATTCTTGCAGCGATTCAATGTGCCCGATGATGTGCCAATTGAAGCCAGCATGGTAACCAAAGCAATCCTTTCCGCACAGACCCAATTTGAAGCGCAGAACTTCGAGATTAGAAAGAATGTTTTGAAGTACGACGAGGTGCTAAACCTGCAACGCAAGGTGGTCTATGCCGAACGTGCACAGTTGCTTGATGGTGATGACGTGCAAGATCAAATTGCTACTTTCGTTGACGAAACCATTTCGGCCTACATACGAGAAGCAACGGCCGAAGGGTATCCCGAAGAGTGGGATCTGGAAACGCTATGGACCGCCCTGGGCACCTTGTACCCAATCAGCATTTCAATAGAGGACTTGATTGCTAAGTCTGGTGGCGATGCATCAGCGTTGGATACCGAATACATCTTGGAAACAGTGCTCGAAGATGCGCAGTCAGCTTATGAAAAACGCGAAGCACAGTTAGGTCTTGAGGTAATGCGGCAACTTGAACGCAATGTAGTGCTTAGCGTGCTTGATCGAAAGTGGCGTGAACATCTCTACGAGATGGACTACCTACAAGAAGGAATCGGACTTCGAGCTATGGCTCAGCGCGATCCGCTTGTGGAATACCAGCGCGAAGGTTACGACTTGTTTGTGGCCATGATGGACAGCATCAAGGAAGAGACAGTGGGATTTGTATTTAATGCTGATGTTGATGTGCAGTTTGAAGACGATGACAGCGAAGAGCCAGTCACGCTGATTAAAGGAGCCGAACCGCAGGCACCGAGTCGTCCACTAACTTACTCAGCACCAAGCGAGACCGGAGATGTCGTTGCTAAAGCTGCGCCAGGATCAGACGCCTTTGCAAATGTTGGTCGCAATGACGAATGTCCATGTGGATCTGGGCGCAAGTTCAAGAAGTGCCACGGCGATCCAGCAAATCGATAATTACATGCCCCACGTGAGTTGAGTAGCGCGCCAGCGACCGTCAAGTCCTTCAAGTCGTAGGGCGAGTGCATAGCAACGATTCTGGGTGCCAAAAACTGCACATACTTCTGCAACTCCGTCGTCAGGTTCAGAAACATGTACGCTGCGAACGGTCAATCTGCGCATGTCATTCGCATAAATTCGGTTTTTTACTTGCGCCATCACTTCAAGGGTTAACCAACGAGTTAATTGACTCGCTGGTCTGACTCCATTTATGACCTCGACCAGGCCGTGCACAAGTCGGATCGACCACTGATGTGCCGAAGGAAGCTCCGCACGTGAAGTGTGACGATGTCCGCTCTCATCTAGTGCAATCAGATGCGGCACGGGTGGAGCGTAAGCCAAGGCGTTAGCGCCACTGGTAGGCGTCCATTCAAGCGGCAAAGTGTCGATTGGAGTTGTTTTTCTGTGCTTTCGTAACTCCACCACGTCAGCAAGTTTCGCCAAGTTACTAGATAGTTCTGGATGTGCATTAGCCATTAGTTCCCCCTAAGCACCAGATGGTTGCAAATGCTTGCAGCTAGTTGCCGAAAGCTTCAGGTAGTTCTTGTACCCCCGAACTACCTGTAATTAACTTTTAAGTCAGGGTCCTGTTGTTGTCAATACACAATCTCCACATTTGGAAAACTTGTGGATAACTGAATTTGAGAATGGTAAAGATCAATACTTAGATAGTTGCGCTGTCTTCAGGAGTGAATATGACTTGGTCGGAAAATATTGAGCCTGAACTAGCCTCTGACTTGAGCCGGCTTCTTGACTTGGCAAATCGCAAAATTACATCAGAGCAATTAGTACAGTTAGCCGAGCAAGTAAGTGAGGGCATTCGCTATGAGGATTCTCAGATTTCTTGGCGAGATCGCTTGCCAGCATTGGGCAGCAAAGTCGACGTTGAAGTAAATCATCAAGAGTTAGGCTTTTTATCTGGAAAGCTTTGGCATCGCAGCCCTGCATTAATCGGACTACAAGATATTCAGTATTCATACCTCATTTTTGATACAGCGATTATCCGAATCACTGGACTGCTCCAAAAAGCAAATGAAAATTCAGGATCCCCAATTGATGACTTCTCACTACAGCTCATGTTGCGCGAATTTGCAGACTTACAAATCACACTTACTTGGTTCATAGGTCAGTCTTCAGTTACTAGCGGAAAAATTCGAAATATCAATTTGGATTCGGTTGACATTTCAGGTGGTAAGTCAATTTGCACCATTGTCTTTGCACAGTTAGTTGCTCTTAGATTCGCGGATTAACGCGGATTGTTCCTTACAAATTCGGCAGTACTTTTGTACTGACTCAAAATAAATTTTTCCAGCTCACTGGCCTCAACTCGCCACTGGCCGCGGGCTCCAATTTTGATGGCAGGTAACTCGCCAGACCTAACCAATGTATAGACCTGCGCTGGTGCAATGTTGAGGATGAGTGCTACGTCTGCAAGTGTGATAAATCTCGGTGTCACATCACGATACTTACCGAAGATTTTATTTTCCGCATCCAGTTTTCCACAGCCAAGATGTTCCCCTAGTCCAAGTGCGCTGAGCATGTGAACATAGAAAAAATCATCAGGAGCGAAAATGGCAATTCCACTTCGAATTGGAGCTAGGTCTGGCAGTCAATCCGAATTGCGACCAAACGTGAATCGAAAAGTCCGTCAGGATTTCCGCCTGTGGACCGGTATTGGCCTATTAATTTTTTCAATTCTTGGCATAAGTCGTTTAATCAATCTGGCCGACCAAAGAATTGCTGTTGTTGCTCTGCAAAACTCGGTGTCAGCCGGCACAACCTTAACCATTTCGGATCTGCAGCTGGTGAGAGTAGCGGTACCTAATTCAAATTTGTATTTAAAAGACTTGAATCAGGCAGTTGGATTGACAACAAGCAAATTTATGGAGCCTGGGGAGTTGTTGCCCGCGCCAAAGGCAGTTTCTGGAACTAAAGCTAATGTGCGCGTAGTTAGTCTGCCGATACGTGCAGGACATCTGCCCGCTATTGAAATTGGTGATCAAGTTGATCTATGGAGCACGCCCAGCCTTGACGGACTGACATTACCTGGACCGCCAAAATTGGTTGCACAAGCGGTGACTGTTTCAGACATTCCAGTCGATAGCGAGCCAAATTCTGACACCGCCATTTCTGTCCAAGTAGAAAAATCAGACTTGCGGTCTGTCCTAACTGCCCTGCGCGATGGCGTACTTGATGTGGTAGCGATTGCCGACTGAGTAAGGAGGAGAAATGAAAGCAATACTTTCGCTTGGAAATGTTAACTGGGAACCAGAACTTGCCGCTGCTTTCAGTCATCCGTCTTCAAAAATAAGAATTTCTCGACGTTGCGTGGATGGTGTAGATGCCTTATCTGCGGTCCAGGTGCACCAAATTGATTTGGTTATAGTTGGCGATGCCAGCCTACGCTTTGACTCGAGTGTTCTGGCCAAATTATCTGAACAAGCAGTTGAAGTAGTCGCAATCACGACTACACCCGAACTCTGGCTCAATGCTGGACTAACGAAATTTATCGCATTGGATTTAAGGAATTTATCCAGTGTGCCACAACAGATTTTGGGCGCACTATCTGAATCCCGATCTACGCCCGAGGAGTATGTGCCGACCAGAAAAATGTTTTGCGTTGCCAGTTTTGGCGGTGGAGTCGGACGTTCATTCATTGCGCGAGAGTTAGCCTTGGCCATTTCCAAACTGGCAGGTAGCGTTGCCCTAGTTGAAGCTGACAACTATGGTCCCTCACTAATTCAAGACCTGAATTTGCCAAGCACCACAAAAGATTTACTTGATGTTACCCAGTCAAGCCTGGGAAGTACGGCTGAAGGCTGGACAATCCCACCGCTGGCAATTGTTGAACCAAACTTGGCGGCTATTCCAGGACTTACCGACGTTTCAGACTGGGTACAGTTGCGCAGTCCACAACTTGAAAAACTGTGGCAAGCACTTCGGCACGAATACACCGTGCTAGTAGATGTCGGCCCGGTATTCACTTCACTTGAAGCAGACAGTTACCCCGGATTCAATCATCGCGATTTACCAATCCAAACCGTGCTCGCCGGGTCAAAAAATTTGATTTTCTGCGCATCGGCAAACAACGTTTCAGTTTCCCGGCTTATCGGCGGGTTGATTGAGCACGAATCAAATTTGCGAAATTACGAAATCTCTGTGGTGTTAAATCGTTGTCGCAGCGACAAGGTCGCGAATGATTTTTCAGCTCTGGTGCAACGTCATACGAGAGTTAGCAACATCGTGACCTTAGTCGATGATCCAGATGCCGTGACGAGTAGTGAATTGACCTGTGACTTTTTCGGCAAACACCTGCCTAAGCACCCGATTACTCGAAAGTTAGAAAGTTTTGCGCAAAAGATTTCAACAAACCAATTAGTTACTAACCCAAACTTTGCATCCAGGGTGATTCACCAATTAGATGCCGCCTAGTTACTTTAGCAAGTTTTGAATTCGAGTAATGCCTTCAGTTAAATCGGCATCACCCAATGCATAAGACAAGCGCAGGTAACCTGGCGTGCCGAAAGCTTCGCCAGGAACTACGGCTACTTCTACTTCGTCCAAAATCAGGGCAGCAAGTTCGGCAGAGGTTTTCGCCACTTTGCCGTTGATCGTGCGACCCAAAATTTCTTTTACCGAAGGGTAGACATAGAAAGCACCTTCAGGTTCCGGACAAGTTACTCCAGAGATCTCATTAAGCATTGAAGTAATCAGAAGGCGTCGGCGGTTAAATGCAACTTTCATCTCATGAACTGCGGAAAGATCTCCTGAAACTGCAGCAAGTGCCGCAATCTGTGAGACGTTAGCCACATTTGAAGTTGCGTGTGATTGCAGATTAGTTGCGGCCTTAACGATGTCGTTAGGACCAATCATCCACCCCACACGCCAGCCAGTCATCGCATAAGTTTTGGCAACTCCATTTACAACGACACACTTATCTGCAAGGTCTGGAACTAAAACAGGCATTGAGGAAAACTCAGCTTCACCATAAACCAAGTGTTCGTAAATTTCATCGGTGACGACCCACAGACCTTTTTCAACAGCCCACTGACCAATTGCTTCAACTTCGGCAGGGGAGTAAACCGCACCAGTTGGGTTACTCGGCGAAACAAAAACTAAAACTTTAGTCTTGGGAGTCAATGCTGCATCTAGTTGAGCTACGGATGTGCGATACCCAGTTGCTTCGTCAGTCAAAATTTCTACTGGCACTCCACCAGCTAGGCGGATAGATTCTGGATAGGTAGTCCAATATGGCGCTGGTAGCAAAACCTCATCGCCAGGATCTAGCAAAGTGGCGAACGCATTGTATAAAGCTTGCTTTCCGCCATTTGTGATCAAAACCTGACTTGCATCGACTGAATAACCGGAGTCACGCAAAGTTTTTTCCGCGACCGCACTTTTTAATTCTGGAATTCCAGCCGCTGGTGTGTAGCGATGCCATTTTGGATCACGACATGCTTCAACCGCCGCCTGCACAATGTAATCGGGCGTTGGAAAGTCGGGCTCGCCAGCACCAAAGCCGATCACTGGCCGGCCAGCAGCCTTAAGCGCTTTAGCCTTGGCATCTACGGCTAAAGTGGCTGATTCGGCAATTGCATCAATTCGGGCAGAAATTCTTGGTTTTTCGGAAGTCACACTTAAAGATTAGTGGGTGTAGTGCGCCGAGGCTAAACTGAGGTAATTGTTGTACCACATGGTTTTTACGCTTATCACGTGGTTGAATTTAGCGCGGTTTTTACTTTTGCAATTCTGGGCTACACTTGACACTCCGACACAATTCTTAGTTTGCGTAAGCATGCCCAAAAGTGGGTTTGTAAGCCAGACCAAGAACGGGCCGAGGGTCGTGGCTCAATTGGTAGAGCACTGGTCTCCAAAACCAGCGGTTGGGGGTTCGAGTCCCTCCGGCCCTGCACTTGTGTGAGCAAGACTCACACTGGTTCAACGCAAGACGGTACGAGAGGACGTTATGAGCACGGAAACAGAAGCACGGTTAAACGCCTTTGGGCGAATCGCGCTATTTTTGCGCCAAGTAATTGCCGAACTGAAAAAGGTGGTTTGGCCTACTCGTGATCAACTAGTTACCTACACAATTGTGGTCATCGTATTTGTCACCGTTCTTGCTCTGGTAGTAGCAACCATGGATTTAGGTTTTACCAAAGCCGTCTTGAAGATTTTCGGATAAGTAAGGATTTACCCAGTGACCGACCCAACTTTCTTGCAAGCAACTTCATCGGATGAAGAAGTTTCTATCGATGCTGCAGCAACTGAATTGCCAATCGATAGCGAACTAGCTGCTGAAATTACTGACACCGATTACAACGGGCCTGTTGATGTTGACATTGACGGCGAAGTAGCCAGCGATGATTCTGAAAGCTTTGACCTCAGCGCTGTTGTTGAGTCAGAAATTCAGAGTGATACTGCAGATGTTGCTGAAGCGCCCAGTGCGGCAGATGCAGAAGTTGAAGAGACGCCTGAGGTTGAAGACCCAGCCGAGGCATTTCGTACTCGACTAGCGTTGCTACCAGGTGAATGGTACGTCTTGCATTCGTATGCAGGTTTTGAAAATCGGGTTAAGCAGAACATTGAAACTCGTCGGGTATCTCTTTCCATGGAAGATTACATTTTTGAGGTTCAGGTTCCCACTGAAGAAGTAACTGAAATCAAGAAAGACAAGCGCCAGGTCGTTAAGCGCAACAAGTTCCCAGGATATGTATTGGTCCGAATGGACTTAACAGACGAGTCATGGGGAGCTGTTCGTCACACACCAGGTGTTACCGGATTTGTTGGCCAAGGCCACAATCCAGCGCCCCTAACTTTGGACGAAGCGTTTGGCATGCTTCGCCCACCGGTCGAAAAGCCGTTGGCAACAGTCGCCGCATCAGCAGCCGCAGCAAGTGGCGCGCCGACTTCCCGGGCCAAGGGTGAATCAGGGCCGAAAATTGAGATCGACCTCAACATTGGCGATTCCGTCATGGTTGTGGATGGTCCATTCGCCACCCTGCATGCAACGATCTCCGAGATTAATTTGGATGCACAAAAAGTCGTGGGTCTGGTCGAAATCTTCGGCCGAGAGACTCCCGTGGAACTGGGCTTCAACCAGATCCAGAAGAACTAAGAAAAAGGACGCATAAGACATGGCCCCAACAAAAAAGGTCACCGGCCTGATCAAATTGCAGATCAAGGCTGGCGAGGCAAACCCTGCTCCGCCAGTTGGTCCAGCACTAGGTCAGCACGGTGTCAACATTATGGACTTCTGCAAGGCATACAACGCCGAGACAGAAAGCCAGCGCGGTCAGGTGATTCCTGTAGAAATTACGGTTTATGAAGACCGTTCTTTCTCATTTGTCACCAAGACCCCACCAGCAGCCAAGTTAATTCTGAAAGCAGCTGGAATTGAAAAGGGTTCAGGAGTTCCGCATACCAACAAGGTGGCAAACATCACCAAGGATCAGGTACGCGAAATTGCTGCACTCAAACTTGTTGACCTCAATGCCAATGACATTGACGCAGCAATGAAGATCATTGAAGGTACCGCTCGCTCAATGGGCGTAACCGTCAGTTAACCCCCCCAAGTGGGAGAACCTGCTTCAGGTTCTAACCACGAACTCCACAACAACTACAAGGAGAAATAAATGAAGCACGGTAAGGCTTACAACAAGACCGCCGCGACCATCGATAAGAACGTACTTTATAGCCCACTAGCTGCAGTGCGACTCGCGAAAGCAGGCGCGACCTCAACCAAGTTTGATCAGACAGTTGAAGTAGCAATGTTGCTTGGTGTTGATCCACGTAAAGCAGATCAAATGGTGCGTAGCACCGTCAACCTTCCACACGGCACAGGCAAGACCGCTCGCGTCCTGGTCTTTGCTACCGGTGAAAAGGCAGACGAAGCACGCACTGCAGGTGCTGACTTTGTTGGCGCTGATGAACTCATTGACAAAGTCGCTGGTGGCTGGACAGATTTTGATGCTGTCGTTGCAACCCCAGACTTGATGGGCAAGGTCGGTCGACTAGGTAAGGTGCTTGGTCCACGAAACTTGATGCCAAATCCTAAGACTGGAACAGTCACCATGGATGTTGCTAAGGCTGTTGACGACATCAAGGGCGGAAAGATCGAGTTCCGTGTCGACAAGCACTCAAACCTGCACTTCATCATTGGCAAGGCGTCCTTCACTGAAGTCCAGCTAGTTGAAAACTATGCAGCAGCTCTCGATGAAGTTTTGCGTGTTAAGCCATCATCTTCTAAAGGTCGTTACATCCGCAAAGCTGTAATCTCCACGACGATGGGCCCTGGCATTCAGGTCGATTCAAACTTGACTCGCAACTTGCTCGCCGAGGATGAGGACAACTAATCCAAGAAACTCTCAGTTTCGAAGGTGGCCGGTGCAATTGCACTGGCCACTTTTGTTTTATTCATAACTCATTTTGCTTAACTGCGGCGGAAAGTAACCATTGACATTTTCAGGCCAGAAATATTGACCAATTTGGCTCGATTTTGACTCAATCGGCCCGAACCTTTAGAGTTCTAACTACAAACCGAAGACCGCCGGTCCTCAGTCTTGGGAAACCAAGGCGAGACTAAGGCTCCACATGGAGCGCCAGCGCAGGTGAGATGAAGCAATAACGCGTTTAGCGTTGTCGCCCCGCCTTACTTGCGCGGGGCTTTTTTTAATGTGGTGCCCCAACATTCAAGGAGCATCATGGCACGCGCTGACAAGGCAGCTGCAGTTGCAGAAATCACGGAAGAATTCCGTGCATCCTCTGCTGCAGTATTGACCGAGTATCGCGGTTTATCAGTAGGTCAGCTCAAGGAACTTCGTCGTTCACTTGGTGCTGATACTACGTACGCCGTTGTGAAGAACACCTTGTCAAAGATTGCGGCAAAGGATGCTGGAGTTCAAGGCTTCGACGAACTACTCGTCGGCCCAACTGCAATCGCCTTCATTAAGGGTGATCCAGTAACCGCTGCCAAAGGTCTAGACACCTTCGCAAAAGAAAATCCACTTCTAGTAATCAAAGGTGGCGTGCTGGACGGCAAAGTCCTCACCGCCGATGACGTTAAGAAGTTAGCCAAACTTGAATCACGTGAAGTTCTGCTCTCCAAGGTTGCTGGCGCTGCAAACGCTGCAATGGCTAAGGCCGCTGCATTGTTCCAGGCTCCGCTATCTCAGGCCGCTCGCACCGTTGACGCGTTGCGCGCAAAGGTCGAAGCAGAAGGTCCTGCAGTTGCAAGTGCACCTGCTGAATCAAGTGCCGAAGTTGCTACTGAAGAAGTTGCAACTGAAACCGTTGACTCTGCTACCGAGGTAGCACAGACCGAAGTAGCTACCGAAGCATCAGCTGAAGTAGCAACCGACGCCGCTGAGGTCGCTGAAGAAGCACCAGCCGAAGCAGCATCTGAAGAAAGTGCTGAAGCATCCGCTGAAGCAGAAACAACCGAGGGCTAGGCCCCTCAAATAAAAACGGGCCTACTAGCCCCCGACTGGAAGGAAGCCATCATGGCTAAGCTCAGCACCGATGAATTGATCGATGCCTTTAAGGAACTGACCCTCATTGAGTTGTCAGAATTTGTTTCACAGTTCGAAGAAGTCTTCGGCGTAACTGCCGCAGCTCCTGTTGCTGTTGCCGCTGCACCTGCAGCTGGCGGTGGCGATTCAGGCGCAGCTGCTGGCGCAGAACAGGATGAATTCGATGTCATCCTCGAAGATGGTGGCGCTCAGAAGATCGCTGTCATCAAGGAAGTTCGCGCACTAACCAACCTTGGACTCAAGGAAGCAAAGGACCTCGTTGAAGGTGCACCAAAGCCAGTACTAGAGAAGGTCAAGAAGGATGCTGCTGAAGCAGCTAAGGCCACTCTTGAAGGTG